>JAFZOA010000411.1 GCA_017550775.1 Ruminiclostridium sp.
CTCCGTTACCTGACCGGTAGCAAGACCGATCTGATTGCCGTAGCTCGAATAGCCGTTTGCCGCACCGACAACGATCTTTCTCTGAGGCAGCTTGCCGGCGATAGTATCCTCTACCGGTACCAGCGGATTGCCCGCACCGGTGACTCTCATAGCCTGATATACATAGGAACGCCCGGAAAGCGGATCGCGTATCGCGCCGCCGAGACAGGTCGCCGCACCGCCGAACGGTTCTATCTCGGTGGGGTGGTTGTGGGTCTCGTTCTTGAACATGAGGAGCCAGTCCTCGTCCTTGCCGTCAACATCGACCTTTATCTTTACCGAGCAGGCGTTTATCTCCTCGCTCTCGTCGAGGTTTTTCAGTATGCCGTCCTTTTTGAGCTTCTTCGCCGCGAGGGTCGCGATATCCATGAGGCATACCGGCTTTCCGCCGCGTCCGAGCGCCTCACGGTCAAGCTTGTACTCCGCGTAGGTGTCCGCAACGTAGGGAGCCTTTATGTCGGCGTCGTCTATGATCGTACCGAAGGTGGTATGACGGCAGTGATCCGACCAGTATGTATCTATCATGCGTATCTCGGTGATAGTGGGATCGCGCTTTTCGGACGCGAAGTAGTCCTGACAGAACTTGATGTCGTCGTTGTCCATTGCGAGCCCGTACTGCTTCACAAAGTCCGCGAGCCCGTCCTTGTCGAGCTTCAGGAACCCGTCGAGAGTAGCTACCTCGGTGGGGATATCGTACTCGGTCTTAAGGGTCTTATACTCCTCATATCCGCACTCGCGCGACTCCACCGCGTTGATGAGGTAGTGCTTAATGCGCGCGAATTCGTCGTCGGAGATATTACCGCCGAGCAGGTATATCTTCGCGTACTTCACGAGCGGGCGGTCGCCTTTACAGAGCATCTGAATGCACTGTGCGGCACTGTCGGCGCGCTGGTCGAACTGTCCGGGAAGGAACTCCACCGCGAACATACGCTCGTTTGCACCCGGGACGGGGAGAGCGTCGAGAACGGTATCTACCGGAGGTTCCGAGAACACTACCGGGATCGAGCGTTCGAGGTCTTCCTCCGAGATATCCTCGACATCGTAGCGGTTGATGATACGCACGCTTTCGATGCCCTCAATGCGCAGAGAGGTTTTGAGATCGGCAAGGAGCTGGTCTCCCTCAACGGCGTAACGGGGCTTTTTTTCGACATAGATACGATAAACTGCCATAATGGTTACTTCCTTTGCAAATAATTATACTCTATCGTTGTGTCACTACAAATGACCGACTTTTTCAGTTTACAGTTTACATTTATTGCGCAGATCGCGGAACTTTTCAGATCCGCGCGCTCAGCGCGTACCAGACCTGTACACTGTAAACTGAGAAAAACAGCCGGATGATGTGACAGTTCTATTCTATTATAGCATTTTCCGGCTGCATAGTCAAGATGCAGAACGTCAAATTCACCTCACAATTATATGTATTGACCGGGTAATGCTTTATTATATTAAAAAACACCTAAAAACCGGGACAAAGCGCCGATTATTTGTGACAAACTCCGAAAACGTTCTCTTTCACTTTACAAGCGGTCTGAAATATGGTATCATAGCAACTGTAAAACAAGCGATCTTTAAAAGATCCGAAAGTGAGGAACAAATATGAAAGGAAACATTTTAACACGTTTATTCGCAGGTTTCGCGGCTGCGGCTCTCATTACAGCCTGCGCGGGCTGCGGCAACAACGGCGGCACCACCGCTTCCACTACCACCACAGCTGCCAAGACCAATACAGCAGCGGCTTCCGACGACTCCCTCCAGAAGGTAATGGACGCGAAGAAGCTCGTACTCGGACTTGACGCAAGCTTCCCGCCCATGGGATTTACCAATGAGGCGAACGAGATCGTCGGCTTCGATATCGACGTTGCTCAGGAGGTCTGCAACAGACTCGGCATCGAGCTCGTAAAGCAGCCTATAAACTGGGACAACAAGGAAGAAGACCTTAACCTCGGCAAGATCGACTGCATCTGGAACGGTATGTCCGTGAACGCGGCAAGAGCGGAGGCTATGAACCTCTCCGAGCCGTACATGAACAACGAGATGATCTTCGTAGTACCCGGAAACAGCGACGTCAAGAGCATGGACGACCTCAAGGGCAAGACCGTCGGCGTTCAGACCGGCTCGACCGCACAGGAGATACTTGAAGCGGCCGAGATATACAAGGATATCACGGTAACTCCCCTCGAAGACAACGTTACCCTGCTCAACCAGATGGAGCTCGGCTTCTCCGACGCGGTGTTCCTTGACTCGGTAGTGGCTTACTACTACATCACCGAGAACAACAAGGACTATTACGTTCTTCCCGACAACCTCGAATCCGAGGAATACGCTATCGGGTTCAGAAAGGGCGACCAGGCGCTCCGCGACAAGGTTCAGGAGACACTCAGCGCGATGAAGGCTGACGGCGCTCTCGGCAAGATCTCCGAAAAATGGTTCGGAAGCGACGTTACAACAGTCAAGTAAAGCAATACAACCGACAGTACGCGCCGTGATCTCATCGGTCACGGCGCTGTTTTCCTAAAGGCGGTCAAAAATGACAAACGAAGAGATACAGACGCTTTTCGGGCTGATGCTCGAATACATGGTACCGACGCTGAAAATTTTCGGCTTCACGCTGCTGTACTCCATTCCCCTCGGAATGGTGGTGGCGCTGCTCAAAATGTGCAGATTCAAGCCGGTATCGTGGCTCACCAACATCTACATTCTCATAATGCGCGGCACTCCCCTTCTGCTCCAGCTCATCGTGGCGCAGTATTCCGTCCCGTACATAATCAAGAGCGATATATGCCCGGGCTTCCTGCGCGACCTGCTCGGCGGCGTGGACATCAGAAGCGAGGCGTACACCTTCAACATGATGCTTATCGCGTTCGTGCTCAACTACGCGGCATACTTCGCGGAGATCTTCCGCGGCGGCATACAGTCCATTCCTAAGGGACAGTATGAGGCCGCCGGCGCGCTCGGCTTCAACCGGATACAGACCTTCTTCCGCATCATCCTCCCGCAGGTCATAAGACGTGTGCTCCCCGCGAGCTCCAACGAGATCATAACGCTGATTAAGGACACCTCCCTCGCGTCGGCGATACCCTACATGGAGATCATGTACATCGCCAAGAAGCAGGTGCCGACCTACGCGTCCCTGCTCCCCCTGTTCATGGCGGGTCTGTTCTACTTCGTGTTCGCAATGGTGCTCACATTTCTCCTGTCGCTGCTCGAAAAGAGCATGGATCCGATGTGGAGGCGCAGCGTGAAGTCCGTAAGAAAGGGGTTGTTCAGACATGGCAATGCTTGAAGTGAAGAACCTCTCCAAAAGCTTCGACAAGCTCAGAGTGCTGGAGGACATAAGCTTTGAGGTGGAAAAGGGCGAGGTCGTCGCGGTCATAGGTCCCTCCGGAAGCGGCAAATCCACCCTGCTTCGCTGCGTGAACCAGCTCGAAAAGGCGGGCGGCGGCACCATAAACGTCTGCGGCATGAACATGGTCCACCCGGGCGATAAGGGCAAGCCGGTGTTCGCCGACAGCAGGACCATGCGCGCAATACGGCTCAAAACCGGACTTGTGTTCCAGAACTTCAACCTCTTCCCTCACATGACCGTGCTTCGCAACATCACCGAAGCGCCGGTGTGCGTGCTGAAACAGAGCAAGGAGGAAGCGCGGAAGAAAGCGTTCGAGCTGCTCGGGAAAATGGGGCTTGAAACCAAGGCCGACGCTTACCCGAGCGAGCTTTCCGGCGGACAGCAGCAGCGTGTGTCCATAGCCCGCGCACTCGCCCTGGAACCGGAGATACTGTTCTTCGACGAGCCCACCTCGGCGCTCGACCCCGAGCTTACCGGCGAGATACTGAAAGTAATCAAGGAGCTTGCCGCAGACGGCTGGACAATGGTGATCGTAACCCACGAAATGGCGTTCGCGCATGACGTGGCGGACAAGGTCATCTTCATGGAGAACGGCTTCATTGTGGAGGAAGGCACCCCCGACCACCTGTTCGGAGAGAACGCCTCCGACAGAGTAAAGCAGTTCCTTGCACGGTTTTCAGCTCCCTTGCAATAAAAGTCAGGATATATAGGCTATACCGCACAAAGATTGTGCTTGTATTGTGCAGTCGAATTTTTCGTCAGATTGGCTAAAAGACACGCAGGCTTGCTGGCGCAAGCCAAGTGGATTTTAGGCAATATGACGGAAAAGGCGCAAGCAAGACAAGTGCAAAGGCGCCAGCCGTGCTTTGTGCGGTATTGCCTATAGTTATTGTCTCCCTCGCTTCATGCGAGAGAGGCAATTTTCTTGTTCACATTTTTCATATTTCCGTCAGGAACGGGGTAAGCAGTATAATCACCATGCACACGGGGCATACGACAAATATCATCACGCGGTAAAGCCCCTTGACGCGGAACTTTTCGCCGCCGCTCATTACCTCCTCCTCGACGAACTTCGTCTTTACGACGTAGCCTATCAGTATGCAGGTCAGCAGCGCGAGTATCGGCATCATCACCGAGTTTGTTATGAAGTCGAAGAAGTCAAGGAACTGCATACCGAATATCGTCACTTCCGACCAGTCGCTGTAGCCGAGCACCGAAAGCATTCCGAGCAGTATCGTCCCGACAGTCACGACCACGCAGGACTTAAGACGGGACAGCCCGAACTTGTCCGACACCGCCGCGACCACCGTCTCCATGAGCGCGATAGATGATGTGAGCGCCGCGAGCGTTACGAGAACGAAGAACGCCGCTCCGATGATATGACCCATAGGCATGGTCTCGAACACCTGCGGGAGAGTTATGAACATGAGCCCGGGGCCTTTGCCGAGAGCAGCCTTGTCTCCGCCGGAGAACACGAATACCGACGGAACGATGATAAGACCCGCGAGGAAAGCTACTCCGGTGTCGAAGAACTCGACATGGCGAACCGACGCTTCAAGAGAGTCCTTCTTGCGCATATAGGAGCCGTAGGTGATGTTTATGCCCATTGCGATCGATGTGGAGTAGAAAAGCTGGCTCGACGCGGCGGCAAGCGTCTTGAACACCATTTCCGCGTCCATGTCCTCAAAGCTCGGAAGAATGTAGTAAGCCACGCCGTCAAGCGCTCCGGGAAGCGTGAGGGTATATATGCCGATACCGATGATGAGCACGAACAGCACCGGCATGAGTATCTTGCTCACCTTCTCGATGCCCTTCTGTACGCCGAGCATGATTATACCCATTGTGAGGAGCACAAACACAAGAAAGAAAATTGTAGTCTCGAAGGAGCCGCTTATGAAGCTCTCGAAGAACGTCAGCGTCGTACCAGCCCCGCTCTCCGTTGTCAGGGTGGTAGCGGTACCCTGCCCCGTCACATACATGGTCATGTACTTAATGACCCAGCCGCCGATATCGCAGTAATACGAAAGTATCAGCGCCGGTACCACTGCGGCTATCCAGCCCATGAACCCGAATTTCGGGTGTACGGCTTTGTACGCACCGAGAACGCTCTTGCCGGTGCGTCGGCCTATGGCGAACTCCGTTATCATAAGCGCAAATCCGAACGTCACCGCGAGAATGATATATACCAGCAGGAAAAAACCTCCGCCGTACTTTGCCGCGAGATACGGGAACCGCCAGATATTGCCGAGTCCCACCGCCGAACCGGCCGCGGCGAGTATAAATCCGAGCTTGCTGCCGAAACCCTTGTGCTCGGCAATTGTTTTCTTTTCTTCCATTTTCCGACCTCTGTAAAAAAGTATGATATTTCATTATACCGCACTTTGAGGCTGTTTGCAACATAGCCCGTGAGATTTCACAAACAAAAAAACAGTACCGGCGAGCCGCTGCTCTTGTGCAACTGTACCAAAACGTTGACAACCGCCGGTTTATCTGATATAATAATTGATGATCGACAATTGTGGTGCGCTCAAGCGCGGATCTGAATAGTTTACAGTTTACAGGTTACAGTTTACAGTTAAGGTGCGCGCAAGTGCGCGGATCTGAATAGTTTATAGTTTACAGTTACTGTATGATAAAACAGCGGTGTAGCCGCTACAACAACTGTAAACTGTAACCTGTAAACTGTAAACTAAAAAAGGGGTGGCGACAATGTCCAATACAAAAGTTAAGCACTTCAGGAATATAAAGAAAAGCCACGCGTGGGTATCAATACTGCTGTTCGTTCTTGTCTCGATCATCACGACCGCGTTCATCGGAATTGCTGGGATCGTGTTCGGTTACTATATCATTGACTCAAAGGTCTATGACGAATACAAGTCGGCGGTCTATCTTGCGGATCTTTACGATACCGCCGGCGGTAACGAGGATATCTACCCTCTGCTCGACGCGTCCGGCAGACATTACTTCATCACCGGCACAAACGGCGAGCTTCTTCACATCACCGGAAAGGACACCACCGACGATACCGAGGGTACGATACGCCTGTCCTCGAAAGCAAAGAATGTCCGGATAATAAAGGATGCGGAGAACGGCACATTCTTCGTTGGCAGCGACAACATCATCAACTTTGATCTGGGTCTGTTCTTCTCCATGTTCAGGAGCAAAGAAGCACGGGACACCGCAGACGAGCTCGACGAGGAAGAACTTATCGTAGAGCTTGCTGACTCTACCGAGATAGTGGCTCTCCCCTTCTGGATAGCCGAAGATGTGAACGGCGGCGTCCTCACCGTCAAGTCCTACCTTGTGTTCAGCATGAGAGACATAATCCTGATACTCGCTTTCACAGTGATACTTCTGCTCCTGTTCACTATCATGTTCATTATCATGCTGGTGAACTTCATCAACGGGATAACACACCGCAGAAAGACGCTTAACGTATTCTTCACCGACATAGTGACCGGCGGTCACAACTGGATGTGGTTCATCATCAAGGGCGGAGAAATGCTCAAAAAGCGCCGCAACCGCCCCAACCGGTACGCGGTCATCAATCTCGCGTTCGTCAACTACCGCATATTCTGCGTCTGCCACTCCGTCGAACAGGGCGAACAGATGCTCCGCGAAATTCACAGAGTGCTGAGATCCATGCTAACAAAGCGGGAAATGTGCGCGCACTGCTCTTCATCAGACTTCGCCGCGATAATACAGTTCACCGACCGTGACGCTCTCGAACGCCGTGTGCAGACCATTATCAATGCCCTTAAAAACATCAACAGCGATCATACATTCACCTTCCACGCGGGAATATCCATTGTTGAGCCGGACGGGACTCCCGACAGCACCGGTGCTCCGTCCCGCCGCAAAGACCTCGACATGGAGACAGTGTACAACAACGCCTGCACCGCCCAGTCCTCTCTCGACGGCTCCGACGAGGCCGGCATTGCATTCTTCGACTCGAAGCTCGTCGAGGATCAGAAATGGATCGACACAGTCCGCGAGCACCAGCAGTCCGCTCTCAACAACGAGGAGTTCATGGTGTACTATCAGCCCAAGTATGACCCGCGCACAGACGAGCTTCGCGGCGCAGAGGCGCTTATCCGCTGGCAGTCCCCCGAGTTCGGC
>JAFZOA010000412.1 GCA_017550775.1 Ruminiclostridium sp.
GATCGCTGTGTTCGTAAGCTCGTTTATGAGCGCGCCGACATCCGGGTCGGTGCAGTTCGCGGGTATGTGCAGGGTATAATGGTCGCTGTAGTCATAGAATTCCTTCGACAAATACGCGAGGGTGTCGTCCTTCATATCCTCAAAGTCACCGAGCTCCCACCAGCCCTCGTCGGTGCGGTGCATCTCATATCTGAACCGCTTTTCCGCGGGAGCGTTTTCGTCGTCCGCGCGATGGAAAAGCGACGAGAACACAAGGCTGTTCCCGTTGTCCTCAATGAGAGTTAGCTCTCGGTTCGCTCCGTCCGCTCGGTAAAAGAAATCATTATTGTACTTTATACCGTCGCATTCAAGCTCCGCACAATCTCTGGAAGTATTCATCCAGCGAGTATAAAGGCGCTCGTGGATATACCGGGTAACTATACCTGTCTCGGGGTACATTCCGGCTGTGTCTGTGCGGATATACTTATTCGCAGATGTGATATATTTCTCTCCGTCGTAACTGCCGAAAAGTTCTTCAACGATAAGCACGTCCGGCTCGTTCGCATACACGGTCATTTTTATCAGTTCGGCAACGTAATCGGTAGAAAGATACAGCTCCGCAATTTCATCGTCGATATACACCATAACGGGACGGTCGCCGTACTGTATGCTGATAGGGTATTCATAGCTGCTATAGCTGTCGTTTATTCCGGAAACATAGAGCTTATCGGTGTTTTCGAGCTGCCATACACCCAGCGCGTAGTCACGGATAAAGCGGGAATAGTCTTCCTCGATCCGCTTCTCGGCTTTTCGGGATCTGTGCGCATAGTGTGTCATTCGCGTGACGAGATCCTGCTTATTGCATTCCGCGAGCGCCAATGAAGACTTGTGCGTAAGGTGTATCGCTTCCGTGAGTTTCCACACGCCGTTCTCTCTGACCGCGTTTTCCTCGTACACGGTATAGTAGTCCATATCCGGTTTCGCGTAATCATCGGTAATAATGCCGTTCACACAGCAGAAAAACAGGAATGTACAATCGCTTTCGGTAACATCGGTTATCTTGAAATAATTGTCATTGTTTGTCATATCGTAAGGCTCCGCCGTCCCGTCAACGCGATAACCGCCGTTTCCGTCGTCGGTAAAACCGAATTTGTCAAATAAGCTGTCGGCGCATTCCCGCGTATAGATACGATCAAACAGCCTGCGGACGCCCTCGGTGTCCTTCAGATATTTCCGCACGTCCCGATTCTGACAGGCTGCCCACGCTATGTTGTTGCCTGCGAGAAGCTCGCCTATGACTTCGTTCATATCGTCCGACGAATAATCGAATGACTCGATCGCGTCAAGCTGCTTTACGGCGCGTTCGCGCTTCAATACCGGCAGAGAGGTGCGTATATCTTCGCAATAATCCCTAAGACTTGATGTGTTTACAAATGCCGTTTCAGCCGCAGCAGATGTTGTCACGGTCGTTGTGCTTGCGACAGCTGTCGTGACTCCCGCAGTCGTAGTTGTAGTTGTTGTCACTTCATCCGTAACTGCCGAAGTCACCACGGGCTTGTCCGCAGAGGTATCTGCATTACACCCAGACAATACCATAACTGCCGACATCATGGCTGAAAGCAATTTCTTATATCTCATAGTCCGACCTCCCGAAATCAGTCTCTACTATATAAAACGAATAAAAAGGCAAAATGTAACGCTTTTTTCGGAAACTTCTTCATTTTCGTATGGTTGCACAAAGCTGTTTGTTAATTTTGCCAATCAGCTTTATGTGCCTGATAATATTATATCACCGTTCTAACTCATTTGCAATACTGCTTGAAAAAGATTTTGATATCAACTTGAAAAATGCCGTACTTGCCGTACTCAGTGTACCAGCCCGCACGGTTGAGCCGACGAAAAGTACAGCGTGGTACATCTCGGGTACGTCTGCGGTACAGCGACAAGATTTCTGAAAGCCGCCTGCCGAAATGGTTAGGTGCGTCCGGTACAGCGAGTACAGCAAATTTTAATTCGGTTTCTGAATATATCAGCAATTTTTTAAGCATACATATTTTTTCCGGTGACTTTGGTGACAGTGGGGACAGGTACAGTAAGCTGCGGATTGACGCGATTGATTTGTCACCACTTTTGATTGATGTCATCGTTTTTGTCACCGGATCCTCGCAGAAAATCTGTTGAGCAGAACGCGATGATGACGGTTTTTTCTTTGCTGTCACCAGTGTCACCACGAAAAAATCCGCGAGAGCGGAATAGTTAGTCGCGGAGAATAGCAAGCATATGATTTGAGTTCTCAAACCAACTTTTTCGGCATTTTTCTTTCAGGAAATCTTGAAATTATTCTCAGAAAAAAGTCACTGACGGCAGGAAGTGCGCACTTATATACCACGGTCGTGGTATCGCGCGGTTTCTGCGGAAACGAGAATGATCTCGCATTGCTGCTCGACGAAAAAAATATGATCGCTCTCTGAAAAAATGACCGCATTTATTCCACGGTCTTATTGACAACGAGCCTCGATGAATATGATAATCGGGCAGCACCGTCAGGCACCCCCGAAGGGCTGCTGCCGGGCTGCCAGCCTATCACATTCATACTCATTGTCAATAAGCTTTCGCGGCATAAACGCTGGCTTAATGTTTCTCGTCGGACTTATTTTTTTCAAGGGAGCATCATAAAAATTTTTATGAAAAAATCACTTTTCTACTAAATGCACAAAATACTTTTGGTAATCTGTAGTATCTTGCAGAAACTTTAGCAATATGCATAAATGCTTGAAATTCTACTTCAAATAACCAAAAGTAAGTAAATAATACAGCAGAATACAACAAGTGTTTCGCACCACACTTGAATTTGTATTAATTTCTCGTCTGTGATAGAATAGGAGCATAGGATTTCCGAGTAACTATGTCACAAAAATGTCGATACATAAATTTCAAAAAAGTAGTGACAGGTCGGAAATTTTATGATATACTATTCATAGAATATTCGACTGTCGGAAAGGTAGGATTTATGTACAGACAGTCAAATACAATCGTCATCTCCACAAGAATGGAGGTGCGCGTATGAACATTCAGGAACGCAGAAACAAGGACGGAAAGATAACATCATATCGCGTCCGCGTATTTGATCACCGCGATGTCGATACCGGCAAACAGGTGTTCAAAAATCTCTCCGTCAAGTATGACAGCACCAAGAGCGAGAATTGGAACAGAAAGAACGCAGAGAAGCAGGCAGCAATATTCGAAAAAGGTGTCGAGGAGCAGACGGTCACGGATTCACGAATTACTTTTGCTGAATATGCGGAGTATGTTATCAGGAGTAAAGAGCAGTCCTGTATTTCGACATCTACGGCATACAATTATCGCTTGCATCTCAAAAAGCTGAAGCCTGTTATCGGACACATTCAGCTGAAAGAACTGATGCCGAAAGTTCTGAACAATGCTTACTCGGAATTGCTCAAATCCGGAACATCAAAAAATTACGTTCACGAGCTGCACCTTCTTGTGCATAACGTTCTCGAAGTTGCATTCAAGGAAGGAGTAATACCGAGAAACTATGCCGATGCTGCAATGCCGCCCAAGCATAACAAGAATACGGTTACGGCATTGAGCGAAGATGAGATCAAGGCTTTCTATGAAGCTCTTTATTCCGAGAGCAAGTGGTATGTTTATCAGGTGTTTTTCAGCTTACTTCTTGCAACAGGTTGCCGTATCGGAGAGCTTTGTGCATTGAGTTGGTCTGACATCAACTTCGATGAAAAATGTATCCATATTCATAAGCACTATGTTTATGATAAGGACGGACGGCACGTCGAAGAAGGTTGCAAGACTACTGCAGGCGAGCGTTGGCTGTATATGGATGACGGCATTATGGATATGCTATCCGAATATCGTCAGAAGTATCTCTATGGTGCGATCAAAAAGAAGGAATGGAATATCGACGATATGGCGGTATTTTCATCGACGAAGTATGTGGGAGAGTATATGTTCCCCAATACCGTTCGTGAATGGTTGAAAGCATTCGTCAAGCGTCATAACCTTCCGAAGTTTCATCCGCACCAGTTCAGACACACTTCGATCAGCTTGCAGTTGCAGGCAGGAATCAGTGTTCCGGACATCGCAAAGCGTGCAGGTCACGCCCGCCCGGATGTAACGCTCGGAATTTATGCTCATACGCTCAGGAACAACGACAAGCATATCAGTGAAGTCGTCACACAGGCTATCCCGCATTTGCCGTTAGTAAAAGAGGCATAAAGCAGTCGTATTTAATAACAGTTGCCCACCTGTTGACCAAAATAAAAAAGTGGTCATCAGGAGGGCAGATAAACGGCGCGGTTATGCGGAATATTGGAATTGTTTGGTCTATATCTGTCCATTATTGAAGAAAAAACCTGTTTTCTGTCCATTTTGCCTGTCCTAACTTGCTCTATCTTCCGTGCTGCCTTTTTCTGCGTCCTTTTTGGACGAGAAGTCAAGTACCGATGCGATAGCATTACCGGCTTTAGCCTGAGCCTCCTGGAAAGCATGAGTATATATTGAGGTCGTTGTGTTGACGGTGCTATGTCCTAATGCGCTCGATACTGTTGTAACGGCCACATTGGCATTGATCAGAGCCGAGGCATAAAAGTGTCGCAGGGAGTGAAGCCCGTAAAAAGGAAGGTCGTTCTTCTCGCAAAGCCCCTGTAACCACTTGTACGGCATATTGGGACACATAGGTTCGCCATTATCCTTCGTGAAGAGTCTTCCAGTCTCAACCCACAGATTACCCATGTTCTTTGCCTGCTGCTCCTGATTTTTCTGCAAATCCCGCAGCAAATCCATGACTACCTGCGGGAACTTGAGCGAACGCTGTGACTTGACAGTCTTGGTTGTATCCGTAAAGTATCCGTCAATTTTGGTGTAATAGGATGTTCTGCGAACGCTGATGACATTGTTATCCCAGTCGATATCATCCCATTCCAAGCCAAGCATCTCTCCGCGGCGGAATCCGCTGTATACTGAAAGAACGAAATATGTACGATATTTCATAGGCTCGTTCTCAGCAAGATTGAATATACGTTCAACTTCGGCGAGAGTATATATCTTCTTTTCTTTCTTTGGCTTCCATGAATTAGGCACGGAGACGCGAGAACACGGATTATCGGAAAAACGACTTATATCGTCCATGTCCATTTCTCAGAGACAGCGCGGGAGACCGTCACAGACAAACTGAAAAGGCTTATCTCAACTGATGAAGAACTCCGTGAGGGATAACCGTAATGCGTGCATACATAGCCTATTTAGAGAGAAGTATTTATTCGTCTTACATTAGTGAAACCTGTTAAGATATTAAAATTCATATTATGCCTAAACTTCTCCATAGTACCAGACGGATCAATATACCCGAATTTTAATTTTGACAACGTAGGTCTGTCAAAATCAACAGATAATACAGTATCATTACCAATCACAGCATGAACTATGGTATTACTGATAGGCAGCAAAGCAAACATATCGCGTGCTAACTTGGTAAAACCTCGCAAACCCGCATTAACAGCGAACTTGTGCTGGGTTGTGAAAAGTTGGGAAAAGCGATTAACGAGGTTCAAGTCCTATCTCCGCAACCAATTCTAATTCCCGCGAAGCCGCATTATAAGCGACTTCGCGGGTTTTGCTTTTTGATATAAATACGGTCTTGGTCTTTACTTGGTACTTATTTTTCAGAAAACAAGTACCAAAGGTTCAGAATTTTTTGAAAATTCTGAGATTTTTACCCGATTCATCACGCGGTGCGTGGTGTTTCTGTCCCGAAACGCTGCTCGCGCTCCGCTGGGTCATAAATCTTCAAAAACGAGTGCCAAAAGATTGGTCACTCAGCGTGTGACCAATTCGATCACACGCCGATGTTGGTCTTTATCTTGGTACTTATTCTTGATCTGCTACGCGGTGCGTAGCGTTTTCACGCGCTCGGCTTCATTTCGCTCTGTCCGTCGTTGCCGAAGTCGAGAACCTTCGATATCACGCTGCTTGTTCTCGCCTGAGCCTCCTGAAAGAGGTGGCAGTAGACGGAAGTTGTTGTACTGACGGCGCTATGTCCTAAATCCGCCGAGACGGTCACGGGGTCAACTCCCGCAAAAATTAAGGCAGAAGCGTGAAAATGACGGTAAGAGTGAATGTCACAGAAGCGTAAACCGTTGTCCTTGCAGAACTTCTGGAGCCACTTGTACGGATTATTCACGAAAAGCGGCGCACCGTCATCGGCAACGAACAGTCTGTCGCTCTCGACCCACTTGTCGCCGAGGATCTCCCTCTGCTTGTCCTGCTCGTCTTTGAGTTCACGGAGCAAGTTTATCACGACCGCCGGGTACTTGGTCGAACGCTGTGATTTTTTAGTCTTTGTAGTATCGGTGAACATTCCGTGGAGCTTAGTGTAGTTGGAAGTCCTGCGGACGTTTATAACGCCGTTTTCCCAATCAATGTCCTTCCACTCCAGCCCGAGCATTTCTCCGCGACGGTA
>JAFZOA010000413.1 GCA_017550775.1 Ruminiclostridium sp.
AAGATCGCAAAGGAAAGCATCAAGTTCGCCAAGGACAACGGTCACGACGTTGTTATCCTCGATACGGCGGGTCATCTGCACATAGACGAGGCGCTTATGAACGAGCTCAAAGAGATCAAGGCGGAGACCAACCCCAACGAAATACTGCTCGTAGTGGACTCCATGACCGGTCAGGACGCGGTGAACGTTTCCAAGAGCTTCAACGAGCTGCTGGACATTACCGGCGTGGTGCTCACCAAGCTCGACGGCGATACGAGAGGCGGTGCGGCGCTGTCCGTGCTGGCGGTCACCGGCAAGCCGATAAAGTTCGCCGGTATCGGTGAGAAGATCGAGGATCTCGAACTCTTCCACCCCGACAGAATGGCGAACCGCATACTCGGTATGGGCGACGTGCTCTCGCTCATCGAGAAGGCGAAGGTCTCCTACGACGAGAAGGAAGCGGAAAAGCTCGCAAAGAAGCTCCAGTCCAACAAGTTCGACATGAACGATCTGCTCGCGCAGTTTGAACAGATAGAGAAAATGGGCAGTATGTCCTCGCTCATCAACATGATCCCCGGTCTGTCCGGCAAGGTCAAGGAAGAGGATATAGACGAGCGTAAGATGCCCCGCACAAAGGCAATAATCCTTTCCATGACCCCGAGGGAGCGCGAGAAGCCCTCTATCATCGACGCAAAGCGCAAGCGCCGTATCGCAGCCGGCTCCGGAATGAAGGTCGAGGACGTCAACAACCTGTTAAAGCAGTTCGATATGATGTCCAAGATGATGAAGTCGGTCAACGGCAAGGGCGGAAAGCGCAAAGCCATGAATATGCTGCGCAATATGGGCGGCATGGGAAACATGGGCGGAATGGGAGGCATGGGTGGCTTCATGTGATGCCCGACAGCCCTTAAAAACAGGTTATGACGCGTGTTTATACCGCGTTGTATATACATCAAACAATCTTTTATGAGAGGTGAAACAAAATGGCAGTTAAGATCAGACTCAGAAGAATGGGCGCAAAGAAGGCTCCCTTCTACAGAGTGGTAGTTGCGGATTCGAGATATCCGAGAGACGGACGCTTCATCGAAGAGATCGGTTACTACGATCCCACCAAGGAACCGTCTGTTATCAAGATCGACAACGAAAAGGCACAGCAGTGGATCAAGAACGGCGCAAAGCCTACCGACACTGTAAAGAAGCTCCTTAAGATCAACGGTATCGGCTAATCGTGGAGGACGTTCATGAAGGAACTATTGTATGCAATGGTCGAGGAACTTGTCGAGGACAAGTCCGCTATCGAGATCTCCGTTGACGACCCCGCAGAGGACGGTACCACCGTCTATCATCTGCATGTTGCTCCCGGCGACATGGGGAGAGTGATCGGCAAGCAGGGCCGCATAGCCAAGGCTATACGCACTATCATGCGCGCCGGCGCGGTCAAGTACAACGAGAAGGTCATGGTCGAGATAGACTGATCATGCGCAGGTAAGTCCGTCTGTTGCTTCGGGCGACAGGCGGTTTTTCTGCCAAAATGAGAAAAGTTTTTCAGAACTGAAGGAGAATAGCATTGAAAAAAAACAGAAGATCGCCGGTCGCAGCCGTACTGTGCGCGATAGTATTGCTCGCGGGCTGCGCGGGAAATAATGACGGCGGTCAGCAGACCGGGGCACAGACCGAGACAGCCGCAGAAACCGATCTCACAGTCGGCGAGATCGACGGAAAGCGTCCCGACAGATATAAGCTCAAAGCCAGTACGGAAGCCGGTAACTCAGGCGACGTTACCATTCAGCCCGGTGACACCTACGCGGTCATCACCGTCAGGGATTTCGGCGAGATCAAGGTCAAGCTCTTCCCCAACCTTGCACCCTACTCGGTATATAACTTCACCGAGATCGCAAAGCGCGGAGACTACAACGGACGCAGCTTCCACCGTATCCTTGAAAACTTCATGATACAGGGCGGCTCACCGGACGGCGGAGGCGGCGGCGGAGAGTGCTTTGACGGCGGCACGTTCAAGAACGAGGTGAATACAAGCCTGCGGCACTATTACGGCGCATTATGTTATGCCGCTTCGGGCATAGGTGATATTTCGGACGGCTTCTATATCGTCAACAGCAAGGTCAACGACACCGACGACCTTGGAAAGATGTATGACAATCTTGCATTCAACAGCTCGTTCACTGCCACCGTAAATCAGTATTACATTGAAGCTCTCGAACCGGACACGGAAAACTATGATCTGCTGATGAAGTATTATACAGGTTCTCTGATATACAACTCGGCAATAGTTGAAGGCGTTTCGGCGATGAAAAAGACCATAACCGATGCGGTGACGAAAACCTACGCCGAGAAGGGCGGACGCTCGTCTCTCGACGGTTCATATACCGTTTTCGGACAGACCGTAGAGGGATTCGACGTTATCGATAAGATAACCGCGGTCGAGAAAACTGTCGGTGTTGACGGAAAGGAAAGCAAGCCGGTGGATGATATTATTATCGAGAAGGTAGAAATATTCACCGCATAAAATACACATTCTGATCGGAGGAAATGAACCATGAAGCTGAAAAGAACAGTCGCAGCGGTAATGTCCGCGGCAATGATAGCCGGAAGCGCCGGCGGTGTGCTTCCGCAGATGAACGGGATATGCGTGGTGAGCGAAGCCGCGTCAAAGCTCCCGGCACCGGAAATCACTTCCACAAGCTCCACCACAAACAGTGTTTCTCTCAAATGGGACGCTGTTGACGGCGCAAAGGGTTACGTCGTTTATGTGCATGATCTCGTGACCAAGGAGCTTGTCGAGTACAAGAAAGTCACCACGGGAAAAGCTACGATAAAGGGTCTCAAAAGCGGTGTGCTGTACAGATTCAGAGTCGCGGCGTTCACCAAGGTCAAAGGAAACATCGTTGTTCATAACAAGACCGACCTTATAAAGGTCACCACCAAGACTCTCGCAGCGCCGGCGAACGTGACCGCCAAGGCAAGCGGTACCGATATAACCCTGAGCTGGAGCAAGGTAAACGGGGCTGACAAATACAGGGTCTATAAGTATGACAAGACCTCGAAAACATTCAAGATCTTCGACGAAACGGCCGAGACGAGCTACAAGTTCTCCGGTCTTACAGCGGGAGAGACCTACAAATTCAAGGTATCCGCGCTCGTTGACAGCGGAAAAGTCCTTGTGAACCAGACTATCTCCGAGCCGGTATCCGCAACTCTTGTCAAGAAGGATGTCAAGCTCGACATAAAGGATTTCTTCGTGACCGACGAGACCGGCAAGAAGCATTGGCTCTCATCTTTCGCAGGCAAGCCGATCATCGTTTATTTCTGGACAAGAGGCGACGTTGAGACCGATATCGACCTTAACAACTACGATGATCTGTATAAGGAGTACGGCGACCGCGTTGAGTTCATCATCGTCAACTGTGAGCACAGATCCCTGATAAACTTTGTCAAGGAGTACATTGCCGACAGGAAGCTCTCCTACCAGATGTACTACGACTGGGATCTTGACGCTCTCACAGCAAGAGGAAGCTTCCTTGTACCGCAGTTCCTCGCTATCAACGCAAACGGAAGAACTATCAAGTCTCATACCGGCTATCTCTCGAAAGGCACCGTAAGAGAGTACATAGAGAAGATACTCGGCTGAAAACCGTAACAGGATACGAAAAACCTCCCCCGACCGGGGGAGGTTTCATTTTGTCATACTATCTTTATACCGCCGGCATTGCGTATGCGA
>JAFZOA010000414.1 GCA_017550775.1 Ruminiclostridium sp.
CATGGGGAGGTACTCTGCCCGTTATTGTCCGGTACAGAACCGCGCAGAAGCCGTACACGTCCGTCCAGCTTCCCTGGCGCTCCGACAGGTCGTACTGCTCGCACGCGGCATACCCCTCGTACATTTCGCAGCGTATGCGTGAGTCTGCCGTGCGGGCGGCGGATATCTCAACCGAGGTGAGCATTGGTCTGCCGTCCGGCGTGATAACGATAGTCTCAGGGCTTATCCCTCTGTGGACGATGCCCTTTTCGTGCAGTGCGGCGAGTGTGTCGAGCAGGGGCGGGAAAAGCTTTGAAGCCTCGTCCCACGACAGTATCCCGCCGTGCTTGCCGAGGTAGTCTTCAAGCGTCATTCCGGCGACGTGCTCGGTCACGACATAGCCCGTGCCGTTCGCCGCGAATATATCAAAGGTCTTTACAAGCCCGCCGCAGTCAAACCCCGCCATCATGGTCTTGTGCAGGTCGGCATACTCCGACAGGTAGGACTTGAACAGGGGCAGAGCGCCCTCGATGACTTCCACCGACTCGTGATCTTCGCCGCGCTTGCAGAGAGTATCGGGCATGAACTCCTTTATCTCCACGGTGAGCCCGAGCTTGGTGTCGAACGCGAGATATACGCCGCCTTCGCCGCCTTTGGAGATGAGCTTGCCGGTAACATATCTGTCCGCTAAGAATGTTCTCGGAGCGAGACAGTCTGGCGGATACGCGTCGTTGTCTATATACCCGCACACTTTGCACGGTCCGCTGTAAGCTTTTTCGGACATACAGCCCATGCAGCGGTCTATTTCTTTTTTCATACGAACCTCCGGTTCACAGTCTGTGCCGCTCTTACAGCTTTTTCCGGCACCGTCTGTGCTTTTATCTCTGAACGCGCCGATCATGTTCCGGCGCACATTATTTCGTTCTTCGTCACGATTTTAATTGTCAATTATCAATTGTCAATTCTTGTTTTATTGCAGTATATCCGGTTTCACACCGGTCACTTTCTCCGCTATACGGTTAGCCCAGCGCTCGGTCGGGAAACTGTAATATCCTATCCCGCGCTCTCGCCGCAGCTTCTCAAAGTACGGTACCATGCACCATACCGACGACGGCAGCGCGATAAGCGGTAGATACAGCGCGCCGAGGATAAGCGACTGGACGCAGTGTCCGTACTCGTGCGCGCACAGTGCATCGTGGTACTCTCCCTGCGCCTGCTCCGACACGAATATGAACAGTCCGAGGGATAGGCTCTGGGGGCGGCTCCATTCCGAAGCCACGCAGCCGCGGTATATGAAATGCCGCCGTTTTATCAGCACGAGGGACAGTACCGCGCCCGCAAGCGTCTGCGGAAGCCCCCATGTGCATTGCAGCACCGCTATGATAACTCGTTTATACATTGAAATCATATATAGTTTATTTTACACTTTCCCCCGCGCAATGTCAATTGTATGTATGCATAAACCTTGACACAGACGACGGGCTGTGATACAATAATATCACTAAAGAAGGGGCGGGGGGCGTATACCGCAGCC
>JAFZOA010000415.1 GCA_017550775.1 Ruminiclostridium sp.
CTTGCGCTCGACCCCGAGATACTGTTCTTTGACGAGCCCACCTCCGCGCTCGACCCCGAACTCACCGGCGAGATACTTAAGGTAATAAAAGAGCTCGCGAACGACGGAATGACAATGGTCATCGTCACACATGAGATGGCGTTCGCACACGATGTGGCAGACAAGGTCATCTTTATGGAAGACGGTGTCATCGTCGAGGAAGGAACGCCCGACCACCTCTTCGGAGATAACGCCTCTGACCGCGTAAAACAGTTCCTGCAAAGATTCAATCAGAGATGACGCCAGACCTGGGGAACCCCTTTCGTAGACTCGAAGTTTTCTCCTGTATGCGCGCGTCCTGCGCGCTTTTGGAAAACTTCTTCACCGCATCCTTGCGGTGCGAAAGGGCGTTCCCCAGACCCCTCCCTAAAGGACTTTGAAAACTTCGCTGTTTTATCCGGAGCTTTCTGAACAGCATAAAAATACAGCAGACTCTATTATCGGGTCTGCTGTTTGTTTTTGCTTCCTAAAATATATCTCAGATGACGAAAGCCGTCTTTGACAGTGTTGAGCTTTGAGCTCCTCGGTTCCACACATTTCCGGAGCACCGTCGGTGACTGACCCGTGCGAAGTCCGCGCCTCGCCGCGTCGGCTATCATCTCGGTCGCGAATTCCATTCCGTCGCAGGTGTACTCCGCGCCCCGGACGGCATCACGGGTGATGCCGCGAAGCCCGCAGTGAAAATCGTGCACCCGGCTTCCGAACTTTACCCGCCCGCACCACGACAGAAACGGAATACCGAGCCTGTGGAGAGCGGGCATAGCGCCCTTTTCTATACCGCCCGAGAACCTGTCGCCGATGACGATGTCAGATTCGCCGCGGCTCAGCGGGAAATAAAATTCTTCGAGATGCAGAAAATCGTATGTGGTATCACAGTCGCCGATAAGTATGACGCCGCCGCGGCTGTGTTCAAGCCCCGTTATTATCGCCCTGCCGTAGCCGCGGCGTTCCTCGGGGATAACGAGCACTCCGTGCTCACGGGCTTTTTCCGCGGACGCGTCGGTGCTTCCGTTGTCAACGACGATGATCTCTGCGGCGATACCGTGAGCCGAGATGAAACGCTTTGCCTCATCTATGCATTTTCCTACTGTGTTCTCTTCATTAAGGCACGGCATAACTATGGTAAGGTCAAGCTCTTTTTCGTTTTTTAAGCGCATTGGCAGACCTCCCGAATGTGACGATCTCGGTCACTATGAAGCACACCGCAAGCAGCGTCGCTGCCTGAGCGCGGTAAGTGAAGAAGAAATGAAGATATGAGTGGTTGTATATCGCGATGTACCTGATATAGGGTATCAGTCCGAGCGCCGCGTACAGGATCACAGAACCCTTGTCCGCACCTTTTTTGTGATAAAAGATACATATTAAGACTATGCCGATGATAATGACTATCGTGATCATTATCCCGATAACACCGAGACACGCCGGGAAAAGACAGGTCATATTGCGCCATATCCCGCCGAACATATACAGGAATACGCTTTCTCCCTTGGTATCGCTTATGCGTTCGGTAAGCTTTCCTGCAATATACGGGGTGACGTCCTCGCCGAGAACGAATGCCGCAAGAAGCCACTTTGTGAGCCACATACCCACATAGCCTATCCCCCACAATATACAGTTCTTTAGCGCGTAACCCCCGTTTTCCTTAGCAATGGTTTTCGTCCTGCGCCGGCGGACGTATATCGAGAAAAGAAGCGGCATCAGAAGCGTCAGTGTTTCGCAGGTCAGAAAATCAAAGAAGCAGGTCATCATACCGCAGACCATAAAAACTGCCGGAAGAACGGTCTCCTTCCCGCGAATGGTAAGTATGA
>JAFZOA010000416.1 GCA_017550775.1 Ruminiclostridium sp.
CCGTACCGAAGGGCGAGGTCTGAGCCGGTGCCGCCGGGCGAGCCGGAGCAGTGGGGGATACCGGTGAAGCCGGAGGTGCCGCGGGACGAGCAGGAGCTGTACCGAAGGGTGAAGTCTGAGCAGGTGCCGCGGGACGAGCAGGAGCCGTACCGAAGGGTGAGGGCTGAGTAGGTGCCGGCTGAGGCGCGGGAGCCGCGGGCGCTGAAGGTCTGGGCTGCGCGAAGAACGGTCTGGGAGAGGGCTCCTCGGGCTTGGGCGGCGGGGGAGTTATCTCCACGAGCTCGATCTCGGGTTCGAGAGGGAGAAGGTCTTCGCCGGCGGTGTCGGGTTCAAGCGGCATGATGTCCATGCTGCCGGCATCCAGATCCATGCTGTCCATGCCCATATCCATACTGTCCGACATATCGTTTTCCGCGTCGGGCGCGATCTTGTCGTCGAACTTGAAAACTTCTTCTTCCTTCTTCGGAGGTCTTACTATTACGGGACGTTCTACCTCGGCGATCTGTGACATATTGGTGAGCTCGACGGTATGAGCGCTCGGGGTGATCTGAATATCTTCCTCGGGGACCTTATCGGTGACGGCGTTGGGGTCGAGCACCTGTACGCTTCCGAAGGTCTGTCCGTAGTATGCGTTCTCGCCGTGCTTGCGAAGGTAGTGCTTGTCGAGCAGAGCGTCGCTGATACGGGTGAGACCGAACTGGAAGTTGGTGTTATATACCGCCATGTGAGCGATCTCTTCGAGGACGACTGCGTTCTCGACGGCTTTCTCGGGGGTCTCGCCCCATGTGAACGGACCGTGCTGTGCGACGAGACACGCCTGCACCTCCATGCAGCCGAGGTTTCTTCTCGCGAAGGTATCAACTATCGCGTAGCCCGTGTTAAGCTCGTAGTTTGTGGTGATCATCTCTTCTTCGAGGGGCATGGTGCAGGGTACATCGCCGTAGAAATAGTCGGCGTGCGTGGTACCGTAGGCTATGATGTCAAGACCTGCCTGCGCCCAGATAGTAGCGAAGCGTGAGTGGGTATGTACGACGCCGCCGATCTCATCGAACGCCTTATAAAGCGCGATGTGGGTGGGAGTATCGGACGACGGACGGTACTCGCCCTCGACCACTCTACCGTCAAGATTTACAACTACCATTTTGTCGGGCGTGAGCTCGTCATACGACACGCCGGACGGCTTGATGACAACGAGGTTGGTCTTGCGGTCGATACCGGAGACGTTCCCCCATGTGAGTATTACAAGTCCGCTGTCACGGAGCTGGATGTTGGCTTTGCAGACACGTTCCTTGAGTTCTTCTAACATTGCGTCCTCCCGCACGGATATACCGGTGTATTTTACAGTAATGAGACAGTTTTCGTTGCCGACTCTGTTCAGAAGGAGAAAACATGAATTTACCGTAAGTTTCTGCTAATTGATATCAGATAAATCTATTATACACCTAAATAATTTTTATTGCAATATAAATCTGATTTTTCTACAATTGATTATAAAATTGTTGTATCGTTTTGGCTATATTGACAACAAAGTGTTTCAAATAAAGAATGCCCCCGGAACACGGCAGGGTTCAAAGCCGTCTCCGGGAGCGTTTTATTATCATTTACGCTGTGTCACTTTCAGTTTACAGTTTACAGGTCACAGTTACCGCACCGGCCGCGGAGCTTTTCGGATCCGCGCGCACCTCAACTGTAAACTGTAACCTGTAAACTGTAAACTAAGAAAATATGACAGAGTCATCATTTATGATCCGGTGTCGATAAAAAACTCTTTTCTGACTCTCCCGTTCTCGTCGAACAGCACGCCGTCCTTTATGAGAAGCTCCCGTTGGACATTCCTCCCGCCGAACGCGAACGCCTCCGACACCTCGCCGAAGCGGTTCACGACACGATAGCAGGGGATATTCTCCGGATCGGGGTTGACGTGGAGAGCATACCCCACCACCCGCGCGAGTCTCCGGTTCCCCGCGAGTGCGGCGACCTGTCCGTAGGTAGCCACCTTTCCGCGGGGTATGGACTGAACCACCAGGTAGATCTGCTCAAACGTGTTCATCGTCAGTGTTTTCC
>JAFZOA010000417.1 GCA_017550775.1 Ruminiclostridium sp.
CCTTGCCGAGTATCTCAACGTCTATCTCGTCCCACGGGTTGTTGTCCGAGGGGCCTGTGTAGGTGAAGAAGGAAGAAACAACGCCGTCGTTCTTGATAGCCTTCATGCTTACCTCATAGAGTCCGTATCCGTAGAACTCCTTGCTTCTGAACTCACCGCCGGAGTAGGGAACACCGCCCTTGGGCTTGGGATCCTTGTCTATGATGAGCTGCATCTTTCCGTCGTTGAATGTAACGTTGTCGGCGCGCCATGTGACATTGAACATACTGCCGTTCGACCAGCCGTTGGAAGCCTCCCAGTTCGAGGGCATCCCGTTGGCAAGGTCAACGTACTCTCCGCCTTCCGGGACCTCGGGGGCTGCGGTAGTTGTCTCGGCTGCCGTGGTGACTGCTGATGTGGTGACCTCCGCCGCAGTTGTCTGTGCGGGAGCCTTTGTGCAGGCGCTGAGCAGGATAGACGGGAGAAGAAGAATGATCGCTAAGTCTTTCTGTTTCATGTTTGGTTACCTCCGTTTGTGATATTGGTTTACTGTTTGCTCTCTGGATATATAATAACATTTCCGACAGAAAATTCATATCGGAAAATTGTTCTTGATAACGAAATATTGTCCGATTTTGGGTTAAATTATCGAAATTTACGTTAAAAAATTGATATCATTCAATACAATTAAATGATATAATAAAACTACAAAACTTATGAAAGGGTGTTTACATTATGAAAGATTTCGCAGGCTTCAAAAAGGGTATAGATCTCGGCGGCTGGCTTTCACAGTGCGACTACAGCAAGGAGCGCCTTGAAGGCTTCATCACCGAAAAGGACATAGAAACAATAGCTTCGTGGGGTGCGGATCACGTTCGTATCCCGATCGACTTCAACGTGCTGGAGGACGATAACGGCGGCTACAGCGAGACAGGCTTCGGCTATGTCAAGGGCGCGGTCGATATGTGCAAAAAGAACGGTCTCAATATTATAATAGACCTTCATAAGACAGCAGGCTTCTCGTTCGACAATGGTGAGAACGAATTCGGATTCTTTGACAGCGAAGAGCTTCAGGAGCGCTTCTACCGTCTCTGGGAGCAGATCGCGGAGAGATTCGGAAACGATCCCGTACATATCGCGTTCGAGCTGCTCAACGAAGTGACCGACCAGAGCTTTATCACCGCATGGAACAGGATCGCGAAGGAGTGCGTCAAGCGTATCCGTGCGAAAGCTCCCGACACTGTGATACTTATAGGAAGCTACTGGAACAACAGCGTAAGCGCCGTAAAGGATCTTGATGCGCCGTACGACGATAAGATCGTGTACAACTTCCACTGCTACGATCCGCTTGAGTTCACGCATCAGCACGCTTACTGGGTAGATCCGGAGAGATGCAACGTGAACAAGGATATGACCTATGCCGAGAGCGGAGCTACCGAGGAATACTTTGAAAACCTGTTCGCGGAGGCGATAAAGAAAGCTTCCGACAACAACACTGTGCTGTACTGCGGCGAGTATGGTGTGATCGAGAAGGCGGATCCTAAGGAAGAGCTTCTCTGGTACAAGGCGATAAACGCGGTGTTCGAGCGCCACAACATCGGGCGCAGCGCATGGAGCTATAAGGAAATGGACTTCGGACTTGCAGACGCGAGACTTGACGGCATAAGAGAAGAGCTCTTAAAGTATATCTAACCACATTATAACACACAACAAAGCAAAAGTAAAGGTTTTTCCGGCCGTTCTCCCGTTTATGACGGGGGAACGGCTTTTATGTGCCGCCGGTTCAGGATCGTTGTTATACTGTCAGGAATATATGTCCCGCCTTCGGAATATGATTTACAGACGAGGGGAGGACGAACCTATGAACAAAGTAAAAATCACCGATCTGCTTATTTTCGTGCTGTCGGCGGAGCTTGTCGGCGCGCTTTCAGGTCTGATATCCGGCGGGAGCTTCGGGACATACTATGCCTCGCTCGCAAAGCCGCCGCTCGCACCGCCGGGGTGGCTTTTCCCGGTAATGTGGGGTGTGCTGTATGCGGTAATGGGTATCTCGGCGTACATGATCTATGCCTCTGAGGACATCGCGAAGAAGAAGGCGCTTGACCTGTACTGGGTGCAGCTCGCCGCAAATGCGCTCTGGAGCCCGGTGTTCTTCGGGATGAAGTCGTTTGTCGGAGCGGTTGTCGTTGTGGCAGTAATGCTCGTGCTCATTGTCTGGATGCTTGCGGTGTTCCGGAAGATTAACTTCTGCGCGGCGATCATCAACCTGCCGTACCTTCTATGGACGCTGTTTGCGGCATATCTTTCGGCAGGTTTTCTGATACTGAACTGAAATGAAATACCTGTTATGCTGCTGAAATATGACCAGAAATGTGACTTGGAGATATTGAAAAGGCATAAAATACGCCCCTTATCTTATCTGAATTTATTGAAAATATAGAATTAACGCTCTTACTTGACATACCTTGTCAGATATGGTATAATACACTGTATAGCATTATGCTGTATTTTATATGTCTTGCAGGGGTGACGATATGGCAGAAAACGAGACAAGAAAGATCAATGACAGCGAAAGTGTTACTTTTGCCCGTCTTGCTCTTGCACTCGCAAACGACTATGAGTGTGTGTATTATCTCAACTCCAAAACAAACAACTATGTTGAGTACGGCGCTTCCGGTGTTGATAAAAAGCTCAGGATCCTTTCACAGGGTGAGGATTTTTTCGCGGATACTATCGTGAATTGTAAAAAACTCGTTTATGAGGAAGATCAGGATATGTTCCTCAGAACGTTCCATAAGGAAAAGCTGCTTGAGGCAGTGAACAACGGCGGTTCGTTCACCCTTGATTACCGTCTTGTGATAAAGGGCGTTCCGCGCTTCTACAATCTTAAGACCATACGCGGCACGGGTAGCGACGATGATTACATTATAATCGGTGTGCGCAACGTTGATGCGCAGGTAAGGCGCGAGAATGAAGCTAATGCCGAGCTTGAAACATACTCCCACATCGCAAAGGCTCTCGCAAGCCGCTATGAGGTCATCTACTACATAAACGTTGATGATTTCAGCTTCATAGAATACAGTTCGAGCGAAGAGTACGCAAAGCTTGGCGTGAGCAAGCAGGGAAGCGATTTCTTTTCCTCTGCGAAAGATGACATCAAGAACTTCATTTATCCCGAGGACTGCGCGCGCATACTTGAAGAGCTTGACCGTGAAAGGTTCATGCTCAATATCGAGGCGAACGGGTCACTGACGCTTACTTATCGTCAGCTTCTCGGCGACCGGACACAGTATGTGTCCATGATGGCGGTAAAACCGAAGAACGACCCGCATCATGTGGTGATCGGAGTTGTGAACATAGACGCGGACAAGCGCCGTGAGGTTGCATACAGGGAAGCCCTCGGCAACGCTATCGAGGTTGCAAATCACGATTCTCTTACATCTGTGCGGAACAAGCACGCGTATTCCGCTATCGAAGACGAGATGGACGAGAAGATCCTGAACGGGAATGTCCGTGATTTCGCGATCGCGATATTTGACGTGAACGGTCTCAAGGATATAAACGATCAGCTCGGTCATGTCGCAGGCGATGAATTTATCAAGAGCGCCTGTGAGATCATCTGTCACACATTCAAGCACAGCCCGGTATTCCGCGTCGGCGGCGATGAGTTCGCTGTTATCCTGAGCGGGAGCGACTATAAGGACAGAGGAGTGCTCATGGGCAGGATCGAGAGCATAGTCAAGGAGAACAAGCGTACCCGTCTCGTGACGGTCGCGGGCGGTATATCTTCATTTGACCCGAAGACGGACAGATGCGTAAGAGACGTGTTTGAGCGTGCAGATGCCGCTATGTATGAGAACAAGAAGATGTTCAAGACATCGGTGCATTGATTGTTATTACTAAAAGTGTTACAGCACGGACGACGTGTCCGTGCTGTTTTTGTTTGTCGCTATCCTGTGACTTTCGCTGTTTTGTCGCCGCGGCTGAACACGAGGGCGACTACGAGGGCAAAGATCACTGCCGCGGTAATGCCGCCGGCACAGGCTTCAAGCCCGCCGGTGAGCGCCCCGAGCAGCCCGTCCGTGGTCACAGCCTCGCGTACCCCCTTAGCAAGCAGGTATCCGAAGCCGGTGAGCGGGACTGTGGCACCGGCTCCTGCAAATTCCGCGAATGGTCCGTACACTCCGACAGCGCCGAGGACTACGCCCGCAACCACATACGTCACAAGTATCCGCGCCGGAGTCATTGAGGTCAGGTCGATGAGAAGCTGACCTATCGCGCAGAGTGCTCCTCCGGCGAGAAATGCCCATAAATACTCCATATTACCCTCCTTGTTCAGCTTGTGTGCAGATGTGAACACTGTGTGCTATTCCCGGAATACTCTCTCCCTGCTGCACCAGCGTCGGTGACATGAGCGCGCCCGTCGCGGTGAACAGCACATTGCGCAGTTCACCCTTCTTTATCCTTTCGAGGATATCTCCGCAAAGCACCGAGGCGCTGCAACCGCAGCCCGAGCCGCCGGCGTGTACGTCCTGTTTATCCCGGTCGAACAGCATCAGTCCGCAGTCGTTGTAGTTGTCGCCGAGCACGATTCCGTCCTGCATGAACAGATCCCGCAGTATCTCGCTCCCGACATATCCGAGATCCCCGGTCAGTATCAGGTCGTAGTCCGCGACAGTCGTTCCGGTGTTCGCAAAATGCGTCTTTATCGTGTCATACGCCGCCGGAGCCATAGCCGCGCCCATATTGTTTGCGTCCTTTATCCCCATGTCGATGATCGTTCCGACGGTGACCGATCTGATATACGGCTGGTCGGCGTGCTGTCCTACAATAGCGCAGCCGCTTGCTGTCGCCGTCCACTGCGCTGTGGGAGTCCTCTGACCGCCGTAGGTCTCCGGGAAGCGGAATTGGCGTTCCGCCGAGCAGAAATGTGACGAGGTGATTGCAGCATTGTACGTCCCGATGTTGTTGTCCGAGAATATCGCCGCCATACCGAGGCTTTCCGCCATGGTAGAGCATGCCCCGTACAGTCCCACGAACCGCACTCCGCTGTTCCTCATGCTGTACGCCGAGCCGGTACACTGGTTAAGCAGGTCTCCCGCGAAGACAAAGCTTATGTCCGACTCTGCTATGCTCCCGCGCAGGAGTGCCTGCTCGAAGGCGTGCTGCTGAAGGCGGCTCTCCGCTTTCTCCCATGTGTTCTCGCCGAAGCTTGAATCCTCGCTGACGTAGTCGAAACAGCTTCCGAGAGGTCCATCTCCCTCCATTCGACCAACTGCCGTGCCGTAAGAAATAATGGACGGGAGCGTGTCGAGCATGACCGTTCCGCCCTTTATATATCCGCTCATATTGTCTCCTTTCCTAAGTCGCTTGCGATATGAACAGAATTATTCCATACACTGCCGAAGCCGCAAGACCATATACGATCACGGGTCCCGCGATTATGAAGATCTTCGCGCCCACGCCGAGGATATACCCTTCGGTCTTGAATTCGAGAGCAGGCGAGACAACAGCGTTCGCAAATCCGGTAATAGGCACGAGAGTTCCGGCTCCGGCGTGCTTGGCTATTTTGTCGTACAGCCCGAATCCGGTGAGTACCGCGCTCAGGAATACAAGGGTGACTGAGGTGAGGGTGCCGGCGACAGTTTCTGCCATTCCGAACGAGCTGTACATATTTACAAGAAGCTGGCCTATGCAGCAGATGATCCCGCCTGTTATGAAGGCGGCGGGTACGTTTACGGCGAGTCTGCTGCCCGGAGAGCGTTTCTTCACGAGTGAACCGTACTCTTTATCGGTGAGTTTCAATTGACATCGTCCTTTCGTTTTGTTCTGCACAGGTATTGTTTCCGGAAAGATACATCATATTAATGGAAATAACAGTAAAATGACGACAAGTGTTCACAGATAAGCAATAAAAGAACGTAGTTGGATTGAATAGTTTTCACATTTTTAACCAAAACATGGTAATATTGACTGTAATATGTTAAAATTACTCAAAGTATTGACAAAAACATTCATAAATGCTAACATTATGAATACGACGAAATGTTCGATTCTCGTTTTGTCACATTTTGTTCAATTTTGTAACACACGGAGGTTAAAAGCTGATTATGTTCAAGAAACTCGGAACGCAGATCGTGTTCATCACGACAATATGTATAATTGTCGTTATTGCGGTCATGCTCACAGTAACCCTGCTTTCGTTCCATAGCTACAATGATTCTATCCTATTGGAAAGAGCAAAGGTCGGTATGGAAGTACTCGAAAATACTATCAACAGCGAGATAGACGTACTCGCGGAAAGCCTTCTCCGTATGGAAGTAACGGAGGGTGTGGGCACTGCCTGTGCGGAAAAGGACGAAGCTGCGCTGTCGTCAATGTGGAGCAACATAAACTCCAACGGCAAGCTGTTCATAGCAATTGCCGATATGGACGGAAACCTCATTTACAAGAGCTCCAACTACCCGTTCTCTACATTCGACTATAAGAATATCGCCAGCGGCAACAGACCCAGCGGCGTATATCTCGATAACAACGCTCTCTGCGCTGTATTCGGCTCCACGTTCACAGAGAATGACATTACCTCGGTAGGTCTTGTCGGCTTCGATATGAAGGACTCCGAATGGATGGAGAAGGTCAAGAGCCTCGTTGACTGCGATGTTACCGTTTTCAACGGAAATCTCCGTTATTCCACAACTCTCGGTGCAAGTCTCGTAGGTACTCCTATGGGCGACAGCATCAAGAAGATCGTGCTTGACAGCAAGCAGCCTTTCGAAGGCACCGCTACGATCAACAATGCTCCTTTCTATGTTTCTTACTCGCCTATGTATGACCTGAACAATAATACTGTCGGCGCATGGTTTGCAGGCTCGAACGCTACTGCCGCAAACGCTGAATTCACCTCCGTTACCGTTATCGCTATAATAATAGGCGCTGTAGGCGCGCTCGGCATAGCTGCATTCATCTTCATCTTCTGCACGACCCGTGTTACGAAGCCGCTCAAGTATGCGGAAGAGTACGCACAGGAAATGCTCAAGGGTCAGCTCGATACCACCAACGTTACATACAAGTTCGCCAACGATGAAGTCGGGACCTTCGTGGGAGTTCTCCAGAATGCAAAGCAGGGAATGAACGCGGTCGTAAGCGACTCGTCGAGAATACTCGCTGCTATGGCTGACGGCGACTTCACCGAAACGCCGAATGTTGAGTACCCCGGCGTATTCGCGGATATCGAGAGAAATATCATCAAGATCGAGGACGATCTCGGCGTTACACTCAGCAATATGAACACCTCCTCCGACGAGGTACTTACAGGCTCCAACCAGATGGCTGAAGGCTCTCAGTCCCTCGCAGACGGCACCACACGTCAGGCGTCCGCTATCGAGCAGATTTCCGCTACTATCGCGGAAGTATCCTCTCAGATCGCTACCACAGCCCAGAATGCGGCTCAGGCCGGCGAACTCTCCAAGC
>JAFZOA010000418.1 GCA_017550775.1 Ruminiclostridium sp.
ACGAGATATTCCGGCTTCTCTCCGACAACAAGAAGAATCTGTACCTTGTCGGCGACATGAAGCAGTCGATATACCGGTTCAGGGGCGCGGATCCGCTGGTGTTCTCGCGGCTCATGAAGGATCCGGACTTTGAGGTGATACGGCTCAACCGGAACTTCCGGAGCTGCGCGCAGGTGATAGACTCGGCGAACGCGATATTCACCGGCACCATGACCGAGGAGCTCGGCGACGTGAACTATGACAAGGACAGCGCTCTGGTACAGGGCATGAAGTACGATACCGACGAGAGCAACCGCACCGAGCTCATAACCTTCACCGGCGGCAATGCCGAGACCAACCGCCGTTCCGAGGCCGCGTACATCGCCGACCGCATCAAGGACATGGTGAACGGCGGGTTCCGCGTTACCGAGGGTAAGGACAAGCGCCCGTGCAGATACGGGGATATCGCGGTCATAATGGGCAAATACAGCAGGAACATCGGCATATACAAGGAAGCGCTCGACAGAGCCGGAGTGCCGTACGACGCGAAGGATAACGACGAATACACCGACTTCTCCGAGGTGAAGCACGCGCTCTCGCTCCTAAGAGTGATAGACGACCCCTACCGCGACAGCGACCTTGCGGCGGTGCTGATGAAGGAGCCGTATATGCTGAGCGCGGAGGAAATGGCGGAGATAAAGCTTGCCGCGGGGCGCGGCGGGAGCCTGTGGAGCGGGCTTTCAAAGTACGCGAGGAACAATGCCCGCGCGCAGGCTGTACTGCGGGAGCTTAACGGCTACCGCGAGTTTGCCGAGCAGAACTCCGCAGAGCGCCTGATACGCAGGATATGCGACGAGAGTATGCTCATTCCCGCTGTGGAAGCCGCTCCCGAGGGCGCGAAGAAAAGCGCCAATCTCCACAAGCTCATCTACTTCGCTGAGAAGTTCTCCGGCGGCGAGAGCGCGAGCCTGTACGACTTCATAAAGTACATGGAGCTGATAAAGAGCGGCAATGTGAAGCTCTCCGAGGCTAAGGGCGGCACAGGCGGGAATGCGGTGCGGCTTATGACCATTCACGGCTCGAAGGGGCTGGAGTTCCCGGTGTGTTTCATTTCCAACCTCACATCGAGGGATAAGTCCATGAGCGACGAGCTTATATGCAGTCCCGACTTCGGTATCGGCATGAAGATAAGCGACACCGCGAATATGCTCAAGGTCAACACGCAGACCTACTCAATGGTGTCCGATGAGCTGAAACGCCTCGGGCGGAGCGAGGAAATGCGCCTTCTGTACGTCGCGGCGACCCGCGCAAAGGAGAAGATGATCTTCACCGCGCCTGTGTCCAACGGCGAGCCGGATATGCACTACGGCTGGGTGCTTAAAAGCGGTGCGGTGAACGCGGACCCGTCTAAGTCGATCATACTTGTGAGACCGCTCGGGATCTACGAGCCGAAGTCGGAGGCTGTGCGCGCGGAGGAGAGCTCCGGCGAAGCGGAGATACCAACCTTCACGGAGTATGCCTACAAACGTATATCCGCGGTGCCGTCGAAGGTGACCGCGACGCAGATCGGTGTGAAGAGCGTTGACGACTTCTCGGAGCAGAGCGAGACCATGGATCGTTTCATGCGTATTCCGTCGTTCGTGAGCGGCGGGGAAGGCTCAAAGCTTACCGGCAAGAAGCGCGGCGACGCTTACCACAAGGTAATGGAGCTGCTCGACTTTTGCGCGAAGCCGGAGGACGTGCCGCGACTGCTGGACGAAATGCTTGAAAACAGGAAGATATCGGAGATCGAGCGAGCTTCGGTGTCCGAGGACGACATAGCGCGGTTCCTGACCTGCGGGCTTTGCGGGCGTGCCGCGAAAAGTGCGGAGGTACACCGCGAGTCCCCTATCTTCTTCGAGTACGTCCCGGAAGCGGGAGAGTGGGGAGTAGAGGACTGGACAGGCGAGGAAAAGCCGTTTATACAGGGTATCGCGGATATGTACTTCGTGGAGAACGGGGAGATCGTGCTTGTGGACTACAAGACCAACAGCCGTGTCACCGCCGCGCAGCTCACCGAGGAATACCGCGGTCAGCTCGATATCTACGCCCGCGCGCTCGCCGAGGCGACCGGAATGAGGGTGAAGCAGAAGCTGCTTTACTCCTTTGAGCTCGGAGAGATAGAAGTGAAATAACAATGCGGAACTGCCGCGGCGGTGGATATGGCCGCTGTTATATATGCTGTTTACAGTTTACAGTTTACAGTTTACAGTTTACAGTTGAGGTGCGCGCTGCGCGCGCGGATCTAAAAAGCTCCGCAACCGATACAATAACTGTAAGCTGTACAATGAAACCGTATTTTGCAAACTGTACACTGTAAACTGTAAACTGTAAACTAAAAAAGAATATATAATGTGAAGGACAGACAGTTATGATAGAATGGAAAACGCCCGACATAGACTTCATCAAAGCAAACAGAGGGGTATGCGGAGGCTGCCGCCGCTTCGGGAGCGACACGGCACCCGCCAACATATTCCTGCTCGGCGAAAAGTACGGCACAAAGGTCGCTGTGCTGAACGGAGCCATGCTGCGGTATTACAACGGTTATGCGCCGAACCGCAGGGGCTACGGGTTCCCGCTTTTCCGCGGGGAAGCGGATCTTCGCGCGATAACCGACGCTCTGCGAAGGGACGCTGACGAGCGCGGGGTGCCGTTCGGGTTCTGTCTGTGCGACGAGAAGCAGAAGACCGCTCTGGACAGCGTTCTCAAAACCGACTGGAGCTTTACCGATGACGACAGCGACTACATCTACAAGCGGGAGAGCCTTGCGGCGCTCGCGGGGAAGAAGCTCCACCGCAAGCGCAACCACATCAGCGGCTTCAACCGCCTGTACGACGACGCGGAGTACAGACCGCTCACGCCGGACAACGCGGCAGACGCTTACAAGGTGGCGGAGCTGTGGCTCGCGGAGCGCGAAGGTCACGGTTCGGAGGACGAGCGCGCCGAGCTTGTCTCTATCCGTGCGGCGCTCGGGAACATGGAGGCGCTGGGGTTGTTGGGCGGAGTGCTGTATGTCGGGGGAGTTCCGGCGGCGATGACTGTCGCGTCGCAGATCTCGGACTGCGTTACCGATGTTCATTACGAGAAGTCGTTCGGAGAGTATGCCGCGAACGGCGCGTTTACTGTCATAAATCAGTGCTTTGCTTCCTCGGGACAGTCTGAGAGTGAATACTTCAACCGCGAGGAGGACATGGGGATAGAGGGGCTCAAAACGGCGAAGGAGTCCTATTTCCCTTCGTTCAAGCTGAAAAAATACTATGGGGTGTGCAGATGTTAGGTTCGGTGCTTTCAAGGGCGGAATGTGCGGAGTGCAGGTTCTGCTGTTCGTTCAGAAGACAGAGTTTATGGGAGACCCCGCTGTTTGATGCGCAGACGGCGGAGCGGCTCGGGAAGCTTTATCCGAAGGCGCGTTTCAAGCCGCGCGGCGACGCGTTCACAGTCGATCTCGACGGCTGCTACCGGACCGACGACCCGGAGGAGGAGGCGCTTTGCCCGTTCAATGAGCAGGGCTGTGTGCTGAGTGCCGGAGACAAGCCGTTCGATTGCAGCATCTGGCCGCTTCGGGTAATGCGGCGTAACGGCGGGCTTGCGATATGCCTAACGCCGACCTGTCCCGTGATAAACGAAAAGCCACTCGCGGTGATGCGGGAGCTTGTACAGGGTGAAGTTGGGGACAGGATCGCGGAGTACGCGCGCCTTCACCCGTATATCATCAAGGAATATAAGGATGGCTTCCATGTGCTGAGGGAGCTCTGAAAAAGGAGATTTGAAAAACGGATCCCCGCTGTAAGGCGGGGATCATGCATTTTATGGGCAATCAGAACATATCGGACAGGAACGGGTTGAACCGCTTCTCGGTCGAGAGCTTTGTGCTTTCGCCGTGACCGGTATATACGATGTAATCATCCTCCAGAGCTTTCAGCCTGTCGAGCGACGCGAACAGTGTGGTCTGGTCACCGGAGTAGGTGTCGCTTCTGCCGATGCTGTCACGGAACAGCGTATCACCGGAGAACATCACGTTCTGTCCGCCGATAACGCACAGGAAGCACACGCTTCCGGCGGTGTGGCCGGGAGTTGACATTACCCGGAAGGTAACGTCGCCCTGGCGTATCTCGTCGCCGTCGGAGATGAAAGTGTCGGCGCTGCACGGGTTGAACTCCTTGCCGGGACAGAAGAACGCGAGGGACTTGTCGCTGTCGGTCAGGAGCTCCTCGTCCGCCTTGCTGACGTATATGGGCGCGCCGGTCTGTTCTCTGATGAACGCGGCGGCTCCGGTATGGTCGAAATGACCGTGTGTGAGCAGGATCTTCTTTATTTCAAGTCCGGACTTTCTGGCTTCGGCGAGTATCTTTTCTCCCTCATCGGCGGGGTCGATCACCACAGCCTCTCCGTTCCCGGTCGGGACGATGTAGCAGTTTGTGCCAAGCGGTGACAGTGTAAGCGGTATTACGTTCATAACAGTATGTCCTTTCTTAAATGGTATCTTTATTATACACCGTATCGGTGTATCTTGTCAACGGGGGCACAGACCGACCCGTCCGGAAACAAAAAAGCACCGGAAAAGCGCAGAATAATGAGAAAAAAGGTTGACAAAGGGTAGCAAAAGTGATATAATTTATCAGTCATTTTAAAGAAACAGAATTATAAGACAAAAGGAAGTATCACATTGAAAAGAGAAGATCTGAGAAACATTGCGATCATAGCGCACGTCGATCACGGCAAGACCACGCTGGTCGATGAGATGCTCAAACAGAGCGGTGTGTACCGCGAAAATCAGGCTGTCGTGGAGCGCGTCATGGATAACAACGCGATCGAGCGCGAGCGCGGTATCACCATACTTGCCAAGAATACGTCAATTACCTACAAGGACGTTAAGATCAACATCGTCGATACCCCCGGCCATGCGGACTTTTCCGGCGAGGTCGAGCGCATACTCAAAATGGTGAACGGCGTACTGCTGCTCGTTGACAGCTTCGAGGGCACCATGCCGCAGACCCGTTTCGTGCTCCAGAAGGCGCTTGAGCTCGGACATAAGGTCATCGTGGTGGTCAACAAGACCGACCGCCCCGACGCGCGTTCCAGAGAGGTAGTTGACGAGGTGTTGGAGCTGCTGCTCGACCTCGACGCGGACGATGAACAGCTCGAAAGCCCGGTGGTTTACTGCTCCGGCAGGAACGGCACCGCGTCCCTCGACCCGGACGATATGGGCGAGAACCTTATCCCGCTGTTTGATATGATACTGGAGCATATCCCCGCTCCCGAGGGCGACCCCGACGGCGAGCTCCAGCTTCTCGTGTCGTCCATCGACTACAGCGAGTATGTGGGACGTATCGCTATCGGACGTATTGAGCGCGGCGTTATAAAGCAGAATCAGGAGGTCACGGTCTGCGACTACCACGGCACAGTCGAGCCGTTCAAGGGCAAGGTCGTGAGCCTGTACGAGTTTGACGGACTCGGAAAGAATGCCGTTCAGGAGGCTTCCGTCGGCGATATCGTGTGCTTCTCCGGAATAGAGAACATAACTATCGGCCAGACCGTCTGCTCGCCCGCAGCAGTCGAGCCGCTGCCGTTCGTGAAGATAAGCGAACCTACCGTTGAGATGACCTTCGCGGTCAACGACAGCCCCTTCGCCGGTCACGAGGGCAAGTTCGTAACCTCCCGCCAGATACGCGAGAGACTGGAGCGCGAGCTTCTCAAAGACGTGTCGCTGCGCGTCAAGGAGAGCGATGTACGCGACGCTTACGATGTGGCGGGACGCGGAGAAATGCACCTTTCCATACTGATTGAGACCATGCGCCGCGAGGGGTATGAGCTGTCCGTGAGCACGCCCCGTGTACTGTACAAGGAGATAGACGGCGTGAAGTGCGAGCCAATGGAAAAGCTTGTCATCGACGTGCCGGAGGAAAGTGTCGGTGCGGTAATGGAGAAAATGGGCAGACGCAAGGCGGAGCTGCTCGAAATGCACCCGGTCGGTTCCCGCACAAGGCTGGAGTTCAAGATACCGTCGCGCGGACTGTTCGGTTACCGGAGCGAGTTCCTGACCGACACGAAGGGCGAGGGAGTGCTCAACACGCTGTTCCTCGGCTATGAGCCGTACATGGGAGAGATACCCGTGCGCACCACCGGCTCGCTCGTCGCGTTTGAGACCGGCCCCGCGAGCGCGTACGGAATATGGAACGTTCAGGACAGAGGCGCTATGTTCATTGACCCGGGCGTTGACGTGTACGAGGGCATGATCGTCGGCGTATCACCGAAGCTCGGCGATATCACGGTCAATGTCTGCAAGAAGAAGCATCTTACAAATACGCGTGCAAGCGGAAGCGACGAGGCTCTTCGCCTTGTTCCGCCAAAGCACATGAGCCTTGAAGAGAGCCTTGAATTTATCTCGGACGACGAGCTTGTGGAGGTAACGCCCAAGAGCATACGTCTGCGCAAACGCATTCTCGACCACGATCTCAGAATGAAGGACGAGGCAAAGAGACGTAAATAAGCGGCGAAATGTTGGGGCTCTGTCCCCCTGTTGGGGCTCTGCCCCAAACCCCGGCAGGGCTCTGCC
>JAFZOA010000419.1 GCA_017550775.1 Ruminiclostridium sp.
ATTTATTTTTACGGAGGAAAAAAATATGGTTTACGTCGGGTGCGATCACGGCGGGTATGAGATGAAGCTCGCTCTGATCGATTATCTCAAGGAACACAATATCGGGTACGAAGACCTCGGCTGCGGCGGCGAGCCCGTCGATTACCCCGATGTCGCGGAGAAAGTCTGCGCAAAGGTGCTCGAAAACGATGATAACAAAGGCGTTCTCGTCTGCGGCACAGGCATCGGTATCTCTATCGCCGCAAACAAGATAAACGGGATACGCGCCGCTATCGGCTACGACTGGTATTCTGCAAAATACACGAGACTGCACAACAACGCGAACGTTATCTGCTTTGGCGGACGGACTATGGGAACAGGTTCTGTCATCGAAGCGCTCGACGTATTCCTGAACACGGGATTTGAGGGCGGCAGACACGCCGTCCGTGTAGATAAAATAACCGCACTGGAGGGCAAAAACCATGTATGAAAACGAAAAACTTCACATTCTCGATCACCCGCTTTTACAGCACAAGATAACGCTGCTCCGCGACAAGAACACCGGCTCGAAGGAATTCAGAGAGCTCGTAGAAGAAGTAACTATGTTTATGACCTATGAAGCAACGCGCGATCTCCCGCTCAAGCAGATAAAGGTGCAGACACCTATCGCTATTGCAAACGCGAACGTTATCTCGGGAAGAAAGGTCGCTTTCGTTCCCGTTCTCCGTGCAGGACTCGGAATGGTTGACGGAGCCACGGCTCTCGTTCCCGCCGCGAAGGTAGGACATATCGGGATCTGCCGCGCTGACAGCTCGCCCGACGGATTACAGGTTTACTACAACAAGCTTCCGTTCGATATCGAAGAGCGCGAAGTCATCATTCTTGACCTTATGATCGGCACGGGAAAGACCGCCGCAAAGGCAGTTGATGTCGTGAAATCCGCGGGCGCGAAGATCGTAAAGATCATCACCGTCGTTACCTGCCCCGAGGGCGTTGAGTACCTACATTCAAAATTTCCCGAGGTCGATATCTACTGCGGCGCTCTCGACGATCATCTTAACGAGGATCAGTATATCGTCCCGGGAATCGGCGACGGCGGCGACCGCATATTCGGAACAAAGTAAGCACGATACCCCAATATGCATTTTTAGTATTATTCTTCCCAGCCGGATGCAAAGGAAAACATAACACTTCAAATACGCTCAGCAGCAAAAAGGAGGTCTTACCTATGCACTGCACAAGAAAAATCACAGACGATCTTGTCTGGGTCGGCGCGAACGACCGGAAGCTCTCGCTTTTCGAGGCAGTCTATCCTGTCCCTGCGGGAGTTTCGTACAACTCGTACATTCTGAAGGACGATAAGACGGTGCTCTTCGACACCGCCGACAGCGCAGTCAGCGATCAGTTCTTTGAAAATCTCGCTTACGAGCTCGGAGACTGCAGTCTCGACTATGTTATCGTTCAGCACATGGAGCCCGATCACTCTGCCACGCTCTGGCAGCTCCTCACGCTATACCCCGGCACGAAGGTAGTCACAAGCGCGAAAGCTCTGACCATGATATCGCAATTTTTCTCGGAGCTTCCCGCAGAACGAGTCATCACGGTAAAAGAGGGCGATACTCTCGATACCGGAAAGCACTCGTTCAGCTTTGTCGCAGCGCCTATGGTACACTGGCCGGAAGTTATCATGACCTACGACACGACCGACAAGATACTGTTCACAGCGGACGCCTTCGGTACTTTCGGAGCTCTCGGCGGCGCTATATTCGCGGACGAGGTCGATTTTGAGAAGGACTATCTTGACGAAGCGAGACGCTATTACTGCAACATCGTCGGCAAGTACGGCGAACAGGTCCAGACAGTGCTCGGAAAGGCGGCGGGGCTCGACGTAAAGATGCTCTGCCCGCTTCACGGCTTCGTCTGGCGCAGAGAACTCGACTACATCATCACGAAATACGACCTCTGGAGCAAGTATGTTCCCGAGGAAAAGGGCGTTCTGCTCGCATATACGTCGGTTTACGGGAATACACAGTCCGCGGCTGAGCTGTGCGCGGCGAAGCTCCGCGAAAAAGGCATTCCCGTGAAGATGTACGACGCGTCGATGACGCACACTTCCTACATAGTAGCCGAAACGTTCAGATACAGCCATGTCATCTTCGCGACGACGACCTACAACAACGGCATCTTCATCAAAATGGAAGAGCTTCTCC
>JAFZOA010000420.1 GCA_017550775.1 Ruminiclostridium sp.
GGAAGTTCAGGATATCGTAGAAAAAGTCCTTGTAGAAAACGGTCACGCCAAGACCGCCAAGAAGTATATCCTTTACCGTGCCGACAGAAACCGTATCAGAGAAATGAATACCTCTCTGATGAAGACATACGAGGATCTTACTTTCAAATCCGCACAGGATTGTGATATAAAGCGCGAGAATGCCAACATCGACGGCGATACCGCGATGGGAACCATGCTCAAATACGGCTCCGAAGGCGCAAAGCAGTTCAATGAGATGTTCGTGCTCGACCCGACACACTCCAAGGCGCACATCGAAGGCGACATTCATATACACGATCTCGACTTCTTCACGCTCACTACCACCTGCTGTCAGATCGACCTCAAAAAGCTGTTTAAAGGCGGTTTCTCAACCGGACACGGCTTCCTGCGTGAACCCAACGGTATCGGAAGCTACTCCGCGCTTGCCTGCATCGCTATCCAGTCCAACCAGAACGACCAGCACGGAGGTCAGTCCATACCGAACTTCGACTACGCAATGGCTGACGGCGTCAAGAAGACCTACATACAGATGTATCGCAGCAACATAATCCGCGGCCTGTTCATAGAGACCGGGATGTCCGAGCAGGAGACCGAGGACAAGGTCAACGGATACTTTGACAAAATAAAGGAAGAAAAGGGGCTTTACCCTATCCTTGCAAACAACAACGGTTTCGCGGATGCTGAAATGCCGTATCTCACGGAGCTTGCCGGAGATACCGCCCTCGCCGAGAAGATACAGAGCTTCGCATTAAAGCTCTCCCGCAAGGAGACAAATCGCGCCACATATCAGGCAATGGAAGCGCTCGTTCACAACCTCAACACCATGAACAGCCGCGCCGGTGCGCAGATACCGTTCTCGTCGATCAACTACGGTACCGACACCTCCCCCGAAGGTCAGATGGTAACGGAAAACGTGCTCCTCGCCACGGAAAAGGGTCTTGGCAACGGCGAGACCGCTATCTTCCCTATCCACATCTTCAAGATCAAGGACGGTATCAACTACAATCCCGGCGAGCCCAACTATCACCTGTTCAAGCTTGCGTGCAGAGTTTCGGCAAAGCGCCTGTTCCCGAACTTCTCGTTCATCGACGCTCCGTACAATCTGCAATACTATAAGCCCGGAGACTATAACACCGAGATCGCATACATGGGCTGTCGTACCCGTGTTATCGGCAACGTGAACGATCCAACCCGCGAGATAGTCACCGGACGAGGAAATTTAAGCTTCACGTCCGTGAATCTACCGAGACTCGGTATCAAGGCTCAGAAGGATATCGTGCGTTTCTTCGAGCTTCTTGAGGACGAAATGAACCTCGTTATCGACCAGCTCATGTACCGCTACAAGATACAGGCACAGAAGAAGGTCAAGAACTACCCGTTCCTTATGGGTCAGGGTATCTGGATGGATTCGGACAAGCTCGGTCCCAATGACTGCGTGGGTGAAGTGCTGAAGCACGGAACGCTTTCAATGGGCTTCATAGGGCTTGCGGAGTGTCTCAAAGCGCTTATCGGTGAGCACCACGGTGAGAGCGCAAGAGCTCAGGAGCTCGGACTTCGCATTATCGGTCGTATGCGCCAGAGAATGGACGAGGAATCCAAAAAGACCGGGTTCAACTTCTCTCTGCTCGCAACTCCGGCAGAGGGTCTTTCGGGCAGATTCGTCAAAATGGACAGAGCACGCTACGGCAAGATCGAGGGCGTGACCGACCGCGATTACTACACCAACTCGTTCCATATCCCGGTGTACTACCATATCTCCGCATTCAGCAAGATCAAGCTTGAAGCGCCCTATCACGCGCTCACCAACGCGGGTCACATAAGCTACGTCGAGCTGGACGGCGACCCGCTCCAGAACCTTGACGCCTTCGAGCAGATAATCCGCTGCATGAAGGAGTCCGGAATAGGCTACGGATCGGTAAACCACCCGGTAGACAGAGACGCGGTCTGCGGATACACCGGCATAATCGGCGACAGATGCCCGAAATGCGGACGAACAGAGGATCAGCACACTATCATGCGTGAACGTATAAAACGTATACGCCCGTCGGTAAATTAGAATTTGCAGGATTTATAATATATTTCTTGCAGAAAAATACACAAAATTTACCAATATCTATTGACATATACGACATATTTTACTATAATAGTATAGTATTAATTTTATCTCAACAGGAGGCAAACTATGAGAGTTTACAATTTCAGCGCAGGTCCCGCAGTGCTGCCGGAGGAAGTCCTCAAAGAAGCGGCAGACGAAATGCTCGATTACAGAGGAACAGGTATGTCTGTAATGGAGATGTCTCACCGTTCCAAGGCTTATGATGACATCATCAAGGAAGCCGAGAAGGACATCAGAGAGCTCATGAACATCCCGGACAACTACAAGGTACTGTTCCTTCAGGGCGGTGCGTCCCAGTTCTTCGCAGAAGTTCCCATGAACCTCATGAAGAACAAGAAGGCAGCCTACATCATCACCGGTCAGTGGGCTAAGAAGGCATGGCAGGAAGCTCAGATCTTCGCAGGCGACGGTGCCGTTGCGGTAGCGTCCTCCGCAGACAAGACCTTCTCCTACATTCCCGACTGCTCCGATCTCCCGATCCCCGAGGATGCGGACTATGTTTACATCTGCGAGAACAACACTATCTA
>JAFZOA010000421.1 GCA_017550775.1 Ruminiclostridium sp.
GGCATACAGCTTCTCACGGTACGCGGTGACAGTCTCCGGCGCGTACTCACAGACCTGTAACGTCATCTTCTCGACATTCGCGAGCTTTTCAAGTATGTCGTCCTTCATCTTGGCACCCTCTGTCTCGCGCATGGCAACGAACCGGTCGAGTGCCGCTTCGGCAGTCTCCTTCACGGCAGCCCAGATCTTGTCCTCGTCGGTCTCGGCTCTGACGATCGTGAACGCGTCAGTCATTCTGAAAACCGTGGACATGGTGAGATCGTCCGTAAGCCCGAACTTTTCACCCGTCGCGCGCAGAACCTTTATGTAGTTCTCAACCACAGCTTCATTTACAGAGACGGCTGTCTCAATGCTCCCGATATTGTAGATAGAGAGGGAGACCTCCACCTTGCCGCGGCTCATCTTCGACTTGATGAGCGATTTGAGTTTTTCCTCCAGAAACATATACTGGCGGGGGAGCTTCGCATTGAATTCGTAGTAGCGGGAATTCACCGAGCGTATCTCAACAAGGTACTCGCGACCGTCGATTATTCTGTGGTCTCTTCCGAAACCGGTCATACTTCTTATCATTGGTAATTGTATCCTTTCGTTTTATTCACTTTTTGTATTTTACATGGGGACACGGATATTATCCGCTTCTGTTTATCTTCCGAGATAGTCTATCTCATTATCAAAGTCCATAAGCTCGCCAATTACCGGAACTCCGTATTCCTCTGTGATGTTGTCGGCGGATGTCACTGTGTTGTCAAGCTTCCAGATGATAATGATACCGAGTATTGAAAGCGCAGCACCGATGCTTGCACCGACTATTGTAAACAACCTTTCGTCCGGAAAATCAGGGCGCTGCGGCTCGACCGGAGAAGAGATGACAGTAGCGCGCAAATTTGCTTCGTATTCATCTATCACGGGTCTGAGTTGAGAAAGATATAGCTCAGCGAGTTTATAGGAATCGGAGGAAGTCTCGCAGTCAAATGTCGCCGTAATTATCTGCGTCCCGCTTTCCTGCACCACGTTTATCATCTTCGCGAGCTCCGCATAGGAGAACTTCGTTACAAGATTATCGTTTATCGCGTCGTACATTTTCGGACTTGTGAACAGCAGCGCAGCAGTCGCAGTCTTTTCGGTATGCGGAACATCGTCTGTACTCTCGACCATTACTTTCGCCGTGGTAATGTAGTGTTTTGTCATGCCGTAAGAAGACAGAAGATATCCCGAAATAGCGAGCATTACCGTCACAACTACAGCTATTCGCCAATTATTTTTTATCGTGATACCGAGTTTTTTCAACTCATTTTTTTTCAAGAGTATATTCCTTCTTTAAAGCTGATATAAGTGTCAAAAAATATCAAAGTGGTTTTTTTGCAATTTTTGCCGATACTCTCGGGTATTGCTTAGGGGTAGGAGAGACTTTTTTTATAACCACGAGGTTCCGCTTGTCACCGCCGGGAAGACTGTACTTCTTTACTTCCGTGATCTCGCCGCCCAGCGTCTTTACTGCATTCTGCGCTTCTTCGGTCTCTTCTTTCTCGCCTTTAAGAGCAAGAAAGCTCCCTCCCACCGCTACGAACGGGAGACAGTATTCACACAGCACGTTAAGTCCCGCGACAGCCCTTGCTACCGCAATTCCGAACTTCTCACGGTACTTCTCGTCCCTACCGAGGTCTTCTCCACGCGCATGAATAGTCTCACACTTCAGCCCGAGCAGCTCACACGCGCTTTCCAGATAAGCAATGCGCTTATTCGAGCTGTCAAGCAGAGTAAATTCGAGATCCGGGCGGTATATCTTCATCGGGAGCGACGGAAAGCCCGCGCCGGCACCTACGTCGATAACTTTTGTTCCACGTGGAACATCTACCATGGTAAGCGGAAGAATACTGTCAATGTAGTGCTTCTCGACTATCTCGTCCGGCTCGGTTATACGCGTGAGATTTACGTTACGGTTATATTGTACCATGTAATCGGCAAGCTTGTCAAGCATATCGGACTGAGTTCCGGAAAGTTCTATTCCGCACTCCACATATTTACTGTTCATCGTCATTCTCCTTTCCGCCGTTTGCCGCGAGCCAAATAAGAAGTACAGTCACGTCCGCAGGGTTTACTCCCGAGATACGACCAGCCTGTCCGATATTCAGAGGACGGTGAAGTTCAAGCTTTTCCCGCGCTTCAAGCCGGAGTCCGCTTATCTTAGAATAGTCTATGTCCGGCGGGAGCAGTTTATTTTCAAGCCGCTTCATTTCCTTTATTTTCGAGAGCTGAGTTTTTATGTAACCCTCGTACTTAATGTTTACTTCTATCTTTTCGGCAATTTTGTCCGGAATATCGGGAGCCGTACTGTCAAAACGGATAAGATCGGAATAACCGAGCTGCGGACGTTTCAGAAGCTCCAAGAATTTCACCGACTGAGTTATCGGAGTTGTTCCACGGGAAACAAGCATCTCATTCAGCTCCGGGGTCGGCTGGAGTGATACCTTCATTATCCGGGCAGTTTCCTTTTCGGTCTGTGCTTTTATTTCGAGAAAATGTGTGTAGCGTTCGTCGGAAATAAGTCCGATCTCATGTCCGAGCTCGGTCAGTCTTTCCGGCGCGTTGTCCTGGCGTATGATAAGCCGGTACTCGCTCCGTGATGTCATCATTCGATACGGCTCGTCACAGCCCTTCGTCACAAGATCGTCAATCAGAGTTCCGATGTAGGATTCCGAACGGTCAAGTATTATCTGCGGGAGACCCTTTAACTTCCGGGCGGCGTTTATTCCGGCAACAAGTCCCTGAGCCGCGGCTTCCTCGTAGCCGGATGTAGAGTTGAACTGACCCGCGCCGTAAAGTCCGGGTATTTTCTTTGTTTCGAGTGTAGCGTAGAGTTCAAGCGGGTCAATGCAATCATACTCTATCGCGTAAGCCGGTCGCATGATCTCAACGTGTTCGAGACCCTTAATTGTTCGGAGAAATTCAAGCTGTACATCTTCCGGAAGGGAAGTGCTCATTCCCTGCAAATAGTATTCGTCCGTGTCCATTCCCATAGGCTCGACAAAAAGCTGGTGACGCTCCTTATCCTTGAAACGCATCAGTTTTGTTTCGATACTCGGACAGTAACGCGGTCCCACGCCAATTATCTTTCCGGAATACAGCGGTGAACGATGAAGATTATCGAGTATTATCTTATGTGTACGCTCATTTGTATAGGTCACATAACACTTTGCTCTGTTTTCAAGCGGATATTCGTTATCGAAGGAGAATGGCGTAATAATATCGTCGCCGTCCTGTTCTTCCATTTGTAAGAAGTCTATCGAGCGCTTATGAACTCTTGCCGGCGTTCCGGTCTTGAATCTTCTCAGTGTGAGACCAAGCTTTACAAGGTTTGCGGTTAGTTCTCCGGAGGGGTTCACGTTATCCGGACCGCTCTTATATGAAGTCTCACCAATAAAGATTTCTCCGCCGAGATATGTTCCGGTCGTGATGATGACAGCTTTTGCTTTGCAGAAGCCTCCGAGTTTTGTTACTACTCCGGTAACTTTTCCGTCCTCGGTCAGTATGTCCGTCACCTCCGCCTGCTTTATATCAAGCAGAGGTTCGGATTCGAGAACGTGTTTCATGTATGTGTGATACTTTACTCTGTCAGACTGCACACGAAGTGAGTGTACCGCGGGACCTTTTCCGCGGTTGAGCATTCGGGACTGTATGAATGTGTTGTCTGCTGCTATTCCCATTTGTCCGCCGAGCGCGTCGATCTCACCGACAAGCTGTCCCTTTGCGGAACCGCCTATACTCGGATTGCACGGCATATTTGCAATAGTATCGAGCGACAGCACAAAAACTATTGTCTTCATTCCAAGACGCGCGGAAGCGAGAGCAGCTTCACAACCCGCATGACCTGCTCCCACAACAGCAACATCGTAATTACCTAAATTATATATGGTACTTATCCCCCTATTTTATACAATATCTTGTGTTCCACATGGAACATTTTTTACTACTTATTATTACTTTGGCAACTAAATATTGTTAAAACCGGAATTTTAAATAACCGTTCCTTTTTCCGCCTTCGGCGGGGAGAAAGAATTAAACTACCTATTTTTATTGCCGGAGTAATAATGTTATATTATCTTACTTTAATTGAAATTGTACATCAATTAAAATGTTCCATGTAGAACATTTATTATCTGACATAATCCTACAAAATATAGGTGTTAATAAATTAACAAATACTATATATCACAGACTATATTTTCTGTATCCTGGGTGTCTTATCGGATAATTCTTAGCGATCTCGCAGCAGGCATCTATCTTTTCCCGTGGAAGTTCCTTTGCTCCGCCGAGAAGTCTTGCTACAAGGCTTGTCTTTGCAAAGTGTTCAAGCGTCTCCATCCGGAAGTATGCCTGCGTTATATCAACTCCCATGGTAATTGCCCCATGGTTCATAAGAAGAATAGCGTCATGATAGGGAAGAAATTCCGTCAGACTTTCCGGAACTTCATTAGTACCCGGCGTTGCGTAAGGTGCGATAGGTACAGAACCGAGAAATGTTATTGCCTCGGACATACTGTACTGGTCGAGCGGAATATGCGCTATCGCGTAACCGGTCGCTACGGGAGGGTGAGCATGAACGACAGCACCGATATCAGGTCTGTCCTTATAGCACTTCAGATGCATTTTGAACTCCGACGAAGGTCGGTAACCCTCCGGACACTCAACTATCTCGTTATTCGCATTCATTGTTATAAGCATTTCCGGTTTCAGGACACCCTTGCTTATACCTGTTGGAGTCGCAATAAATGTACCGTCGTCAAGCTTTGCCGAGATATTACCGTCGTTCGCGGCAACAAAACCTCTGAGCCAAAGGTTATATCCCACCTCACAGATCTTTTCTTTTATCGCGTAAACTTCTTTCTCTGTCATAACTTTATCCTTTCAGACATTTTTCTATTAGAAATCCGGTGTCAAATCAAGTGTTTCGCAGCCCTTTTCCTGCATGAATCCGTTCAATCCAAGCTCAGCGCAATGCTCAGTGACCTTATCGTACTCAAAAGTTGTGAGTTTTCGATTTATCTCCGGGTAGTCCTTCGCTCCGTAACATGGCGTAAACTGTCGCATTATACTCACAAGGGGAGGGGAGGGGAGCTCTGCCAGAATATCCAGCAACTTCATGCTGTCGTGGTAACCTTTCGGAAGAACGAGGTGACGAACTATAACACCGGCTGTCATAATATTCCCGTAGAATTTATTTTCCGGCTGCTGTCGGAGCATTTCTTTCAGAGCTTCGATTGCGTACCGAAAATAATCCGAAGCCCCGGAATATCTTCCCGACATTTCCGAACTATAATATTTCAGGTCAGGCAAGTATATATCCACCAGCCCGTCAAGCATTTTCAGAGTTTCTGCCTTCTCGTACCCGCCGCAGTTATATACTATCGGAAGTCCGAGCACTTTCTTACATTCTTTCAGAACTTCGGCTATCTTATCTGCGTAGTGAGTACCTGTAACAAAGTTTATGTTGTGCGCACCATTTTCTTTCAGCTCAAAGAGTATTTCTTTCAGCCGGGATATGCTCACATTCTCACCTTTCAGATCATGGCTTATCGGATAATTCTGACAGAATACACACTTAAGCGAGCAGCCGGAGAAAAAAACCGCGCCGCTTCCGTTTGTTCCGCTTATGCACGGTTCTTCTCCGAAATGCAGCATATACTTTGATATCCTTATCTCATCGCCGCAGCCGCAGCGACCTATGCTCCTGCTCCTGTCCACTCCGCACTCCCGCGGACAAAGTCTGCATTCAGGCATTTCTTTTCAGCTCCTTTGCAAACCGTTCGGCATTCTCGAAGCGATACAGGATAGAACCCTGATACTCCGGATCTTCACGATATGCTTCCGGGTCGAAGTGGGCAAGATCGTAACAAAACGATACTATTATAGAGTACTGCTTCATAAGCATCAATCTGTCGTTTACATTCCAATAATTTTCAAGAGTATGTTTTTTCAGATACTTTCTGAGTTCACCGTTCATTCCGTCAAACTTGAATATTTTCTCACATACGGAAGCAAGTGTCGCGGTCGCGTAGTATATCGAATAGTTATCCATTACCTCGCCGAGATCATTCATATTGACGGGCGGAAGTTCGATAGCAGAATATACTGTTATAATATGTATCAGCATATTGGCTATCTCTATTCCATTTCCGTTGTTGATAATATTTATAAAATCCGAAGCAAGCTCGGAGAGTTTTTTCTCTTTATCAAAGCTTGTTATCTCGAACACAGTGTTCTTTGAATACAGGTCGGTTATCCTGAAACCTCCGTATGCAATTGAGAACAACGCCGAGAAATTTATCCGTGTTTTTGAATTTGAAAAATCCACAATATTAATTACCCGATTGAGGGAAAGAGTGGAAGTAACGTCTTCAACAGAGGCGGGTCTGTTGTTAAGTTTAAGGCTGCTGCTGAACCGCCGGTAGTTGTACTTGTCTATAAGCTCTTTTATCTGGAGAGCTTTCATCATTCCGAATTTTACTGCCGCAAGTCTTACTGATTCAAGTATTATCTTTGCGTGCTTATTCAGAC
>JAFZOA010000422.1 GCA_017550775.1 Ruminiclostridium sp.
ATTACCTCACCATCGACCGTGACGGTCCCCGAAGTCGGTTCCTCAAGCTGATTGAGACAGCGAAGAAGCGTCGATTTGCCGGTTCCCGAAGGTCCGATAACAGAGATCACATCGCCCTTGTTTATCTCGACGCTTACGTCCTTCAGCGGGGTGACATTAGGGTACTCCTTGCGGAGGTGTTCAATTTTTATCATGCTCATTCAGAAGCACCTCTTTTCCTGTGTCTGCGGTCAACGCCTTTCAGAATGGCCTTAAGTATCATTGAGATCACCCACGCGAGGATAAAGTAGATGATCGCTGTGACGATGAGCGGGAAGAACGCTTCGTAAGTACGGCTTCTTATGATATCGCTCATCTTCGTAAGATCCTGTATCGCTATATATCCGACGATGGATGTGCTCTTGAGAAGCGATACGATCTCGCCGTTATATACGGGCAGGAAACGTACTGCCGCCTGTGGGAAGATGAATTTGAAGAACGCCTGATTTTCGCTGTAGCCGAGGGCAAGTGCAGCTTCACGCTGGCCGCCGTCGATGCTCTCGATGCCCGAGCGCATTATCTCGGACACATAAGCGCCGAAGTTCAGCGAGAAACCTATGATCGCCACCCAAGCCGATTCGATATCGGATTTTCCGAATACCACATAGTAAAGTATCATCAGCAGAACCACCATAGGCGTGCCCTGGAGAAGCTTTACATAGATGTTGGAAACGGCGTTCGCAAGGCGGCTTCCCGTGCGTCTGAACAGACAGATAAGGAACGCGAGCAATGTGCCGAATACTGCGGAAAGGGCGGTTATAAGACAGGTCGTGCCGATGCCTTCAAGAATAAGCTTATAGCGGTCCTCGCGGATAAAGTTCTTTTCAAAGCTCGATATTATATCATCGGCCCACGATGTTTCACGGGGCTTCCGCGTGCTTATGTCAGCCACGAGAGCTGCGTTTTCAACGGTATATATCGGGTTGGAGAAGTCTATTACTTCTTTGCGCTCTTCCGTCACCTGAAGGTTAGAGAACACGCAGTCCACTTCTCCCGTTTCCACAGCGGCTATTGAACCGCTGAAGTCGTAAACCGATATCTCAATATCCATGCCGAGCCATGCGGCGAAGCGCTTTGAAAGCTCGATATCAAAGCCCGTGATCTCGTTTCCGACGTAGAAGCTGTAGGGTTCTACAGTTCCGGTTGTTGCGACGAGAAGCTTCTGTCCGGTCGTATTGTTGATGGTGATCTCCGGCATCTCGTAGTCCTGATCGCTGACCCAGCGGTCGAGCATATCGTGAAGCGTTCCGTCGGAGCTGAGTTCCGTGAGGAACCTGTTGATGTTCTTCCGGAGGTCTGGTATGGACGACTTGCGCGAAAGTCCGACGGCTATATCCGTCGTATCTCCGAGCTTGTCGGGAAGCAGGGCCACACCGGTGAGCCCGTTGTCTATTGCGAGCTGGAGCTGGAGCCGGTCGAAAACATAGGCGTCGATCTTTCCGAGCTTTACCGCTTCATAGCCGGACAAGTGGTCTCTGTAGTCCACGAGCTTTGCATCCGGGAATATCTTTTCCGCGGCGAACATTCCCGACGAGCCTGTTCCCGCGCCTATAAGGCAGTCGGAGCTGTTCAGCTCATCGAACGTTATCGCGGGGACAGCGTCCGTATCCGCGAGCTCGGAAGCTCTTGCCGCGAGCGTTATTCCGCCGTAGTATATCGGGTCGGAGAATGATATGCTCTCCTGTCTTTCCGGCGTTATGGTCGTATTGTTTGCGTAGATGTCATAAACGCCCGACGAAAGACCGGCAAGACCGGCGGAAACATTGCACTGGTCGTATTTGCAGGTATAGCCGTATTTGCGGCAGAACATAGTCACAAGCTCGACCGCGTAGCCGCTCGGTTCACCGTTGGTGATCATGGCGAACGGAACGTTTGTGGGGTTGACCGCGACGCTTATAGTCCCGTTTTCTCCGGTAAGTCCCGAGGTATCGATGTTGAGATCTGCGCTTCCTTCTGTGAACCATTTGGCTTTCAGCTGATCGATGGTGCCGTTTTCATTGAGTTCGGCAAGCATATCGTTGAACTGTCCGCGTAGCTTTTCCGATCTTTCGCCCGTTTTCTTGAAGCCGAAGCTGTACTTGTCGTTTCTGAGGCAGTCCTTGAAATAACCGACATCCGGCTTTTCGAGGCACGCGAATCTGAGTACGGGCTCGTCATGCACGAAGCCGTCTATCTTGTTCTGCTGAAGCGCCATTATGAGGTCGCTTGTATTGTCGAAATAAAAGTAATGACTGTCCGGGAAGAGCTCAAGCGTCGGCTGTTCAAAGCTTGAACCGGTGATGATGCCGAGATTTTTTCCGTTGAACTCTTCGTATGACTTAGCCCTGAACGACTGGGAGTCCGGGGCGGTGTATGCTTCATCGCTGTTTGCTTTCACGAACAATAATACTATTCCCGCAACGATCAGAAGCAGTACGATGACGATGATGATGTCGATCTTTTTGGTATTTCTTCTCATTTTTTCTCATTTGCCGTGA
>JAFZOA010000423.1 GCA_017550775.1 Ruminiclostridium sp.
GACCCACTACACCCACTGGTTCCAGCCTATGACCGGCATCACCGCCGAGAAGCACGACAGCTTCATCTCCCCGTCCGCTGGCGGCAGCGTGATAATGGAGTTCTCCGGCAAGGAGCTTATACAGGGCGAACCGGACGCGTCGTCTTTCCCCTCGGGCGGTCTGAGAGCGACATTCGAGGCTCGCGGCTACACCGCATGGGACCCGACATCATACGCATTCATCAAGGACGGAGTGCTCTGCATACCGACAGCGTTCTGCTCCTACGGCGGCGAAGCGTTAGACAAGAAAACACCGCTTCTTCGCTCAATGGAAGCTGTCAACAGACAGGCAATGAGGATATTAAAACTGTTCGGAAATGAAACAGCAACATCGGTCAAAACAACGGTCGGACCCGAACAGGAATACTTCCTCGTTGATAAGAATGATTTCGACAGAAGAAAAGACCTTATATATACCGGACGCACACTTTTCGGCGCAATGCCGCCGAAAGGACAGGAACTTGAAGACCACTACTTCGGCGTTATCAAGCCCCGTGTGCAGGCGTTTATGAAGGACCTAAACGAAGAGCTCTGGAAGCTCGGCATACTCGCGAAAACAGAGCATAACGAGGTCGCACCGGCACAGCACGAGCTCGCACCGATCTTCGCGACGACCAACATCGCCGCCGATCACAACCAGCTCACCATGGAGATCATGCAGAAGGTCGCAAAGAAGCACGGACTTGTGTGCCTGCTCCACGAGAAGCCCTTCGACGGCGTGAACGGCTCCGGCAAGCACAACAACTGGTCGATTTCGACAAACACAGGCGCAAACCTGCTCGAACCCGGCGATACGCCGTATGAGAACGCACAGTTCTTACTGTTCCTGTGCGCGGTCATCAAGGCGGTAGACGATTATCAGGACTTACTCAGAATATCGGTAGCGAGCGCGGGCAACGACCACAGACTCGGCGCGAACGAAGCTCCCCCCGCAGTTATCTCCGTATTCCTCGGAAATGAGCTTACCGAGATACTCGAAGCGATAGAGAACGACACACCTTACGGAAGCAAGGAGAAGGAGCTGATGAAGGTCGGCGTACACGTTCTCCCGAAGTTCCCGAAGGATACGACAGACAGAAACAGAACCTCCCCCTTCGCGTTCACCGGCAACAAGTTCGAGTTCAGAATGTTAGGCTCGGCGGCTTCCGTTTCCGGCTCCAATACGGTGCTCAATACAGCGGTTGCGGAAGAGTTGAAGCAGTTCGCAGACAAGCTCGAAGGCGTTTCCGACTTCAACGGCGCGCTGCATGACCTCATTCAGACAGTCATCAAGGAGCACAAGCGCATAATCTTCAACGGCAACGGCTACGACGATGCGTGGATAGCGGAAGCTGAAAAGCGCGGACTCTCCAACCTGAAAACAACTCCCGACGCGCTCAGCCACTGGCTCGACGAAAAGAACGTTGCGCTGTTCACCTCCCACAAGGTATTCTCCGAGGCGGAAATGAAATCCCGCGAGGAGATACTGTTCGAGACATACGAGAAGCTCATCAAGATAGAAGCGCGGACAATGTCGGATATGGCATATCACGACCTGCTCCCGAGCATAAGCAGCTACATATCCTACCTGAAAGCGAACAACAACTCGGCTTACGAGACAGAGCTTGCGTCGGAGCTCTCCGATCTGCTCGACAAGGCATATCACGCCGCAAAGGATCTCGGCACCACCATTGAAAAAGCTGATGCAACAGCGGAAGCTAAGGCGTGCGCGTTCGTATGCAAGGACGAGGTGATACCCGCTATGACGAATCTCCGCAAGTACATCGACAAAGCGGAAACCCTCACAGCTGCGGAATACTGGGCAATACCGACATACGGAGAGCTGCTGTTCGACGTAAGATAAACAAACTGGAATATATGTGTAGAAAATGAGCAATGGGGCTCGGCGGTTTGCCGTGCCCCATTGCGTTTTGTATGCAAAAGGAAGAACAAGAAAGTATTTTGCACCAACAAGAAAGGAAGATGTTTTATGGATGCTAACATCATGGAAGCTGTTGATACCGAGATATTCGGTATATGGTATCTGATAGGAGCCGCGCTGGTATTCTTCATGCAGGCGGGCTTCGCAATGGTAGAAACAGGATTTACCCGCGCAAAGAACGCAGGTAACATCATAATGAAGAACCTCATGGACTTCTGTATCGGCACAGTCGTATTCGCACTTCTCGGCTTTGGTCTGATGATGGGCGAGGACGTGCTTGGCGGCTTCTGCGGAATGCCGACTATGGGCGTGTTCACCGATTATGGCAACTTCGACTGGTCGCCCTTCGTGTTCAACCTCGTGTTCTGCGCTACAGCCGCTACGATAGTTTCCGGCGGTATGGCGGAACGTACAAAGTTCCTCTCCTACTGCATCTACTCCGCAGTAATAAGCCTTGTGATATACCCGATAGAAGCGCACTGGATCTGGGGCGGCGGCTGGCTCGTTCAGCTCGGCTTCCATGACTTCGCAGGCTCCTGCGCTATACACATGGTCGGCGGCATATGTGCCCTCATCGGTGCCGGAATGGTCGGACCGCGTATCGGCAAGTTCGACAAGGAAGGCAAACCCAAGGCTATCCCCGGTCACTCCCTGACCCTCGGCGCACTCGGCTGCTTCATTCTCTGGTTCGGTTGGTACGGCTTCAATGGCGCTGCTGCGATAAGCGGCGGTCAGCTCGGCTCTATCTTCGTAACAACAACTATCGCTCCGGCGGTCGCGACCGTCGTCTGCATGATCTTCACATGGCTC
>JAFZOA010000424.1 GCA_017550775.1 Ruminiclostridium sp.
AATTATCGCCCCGAAATCCGTTACGATTTTCGGAGTAGAACCGGATAAGAAAAAACACTTGTAATTTCCGATTTTATGTGATATAATTATATAATATGTTTACTATAATAGTATGTTTTTTGGAATAAAGGAGATAATACAATGGACAGATTTTCCGAACAGCTTGTCACCAGACAGTCCACGGGCAAGGACATGTTCTTAAGGGGACTGCTTGTTGCGGCCGCGATGCTTCTCGTCGGCGCGCTCATGTTTTTCCTCACCGTAATGATGGGAGCGCTTCTTATAGCCATAATGCTCTCCGCGTGCGTGATCTGGGGTCTTGTGTGGCTGATCCAGGGCACTTTCACGGAGTATGAGTACATCGTTACCAACGACGACCTCGATATAGACAAGATCGTCGGCAAGCGCAAGCGCAAGCGCCTCATAACACTGAGCCTGCGCGAAGCGAAGTCCATCGGGGAATACGTTTCCGGAAGCGAGGTCCGCGCAGATGTTACGGTAATGGCGCATGACGAGACGGGTACGGATATGTACTGCTTTGTCTGCGGCACCAAGGAATACGGCGATGTCGCGGTGATCTTCAATCCCGACGGAAGAACGCTGTACAACATGATAGGCGGGTTTTCACCGGCGGTAAAGACGAAATACGCCGAGCTGTACGAAAAGCTCGCTCCGGAGGACGAAAACGAGCCCGAAAGCGAGGAAGGCACCGGATCTGACGAAACAACGGGGGAATAACTTGAAGAAAGCACTCGCAAAAAGCACATTCCGTGAGATACGCTCGACATTCAGCCGGTTCCTTTCCATTTTTGGCATCGTGGCTGTCGGAGTAGGCTTTTTCTCCGGAGTCAAAGCCGCCGCTCCCGATATGCGCAGGACAATGGACAACTACTTCGACCGCATCGGGCTTATGGATATGCGGATCGTGTCCACCTACGGCTTCAACGACGGCGATATAGCGGCACTCCGGGAGATAAACGGCGCGCAGGTCTATCCGTCGTATTTCACCGATCTGGTGGTGCATTACGAAGACCGTTCACCCGCCGCGGCAAGGCTTATCTCGCTGAGCGAGCCTGTCCTGTCCGGCGGGCTGAACGCCCTTACCATAGTGGAAGGAAGGCTCCCCGAAAAGCCGGACGAGTGCCTTGTGAGCTCCACCAAGATGATGGGCGGACCCAAGGTCGGCGATAAGGTGGTCTTTACCGACAACAACGGCGGGATCCCGGATGATATGCTGTCCGTGAACGAGTACACCATCGTGGGAATGTCACGCTCCGCCATGTACATAGACAAGACCACCCGCGGAAGCACCTCCGTCGGGAACGGCTCCATCGAGTCTGTGTACTATGTTCCCGAGGGCAACTTCTGTGTCGAGTATAACACGGAGGTCTATGTGCGGTTCCCGGAGCTGGACAGGTACGTCTGCTACAGTGACGAGTACAGGGACGGCATCGACGGGTTCGCCGACCTTGCGGAAGAGACCGGTGAGCGCCGGGCAAAGGAGCGCTTCGCCGAGATAAAGGACGAGGCAAATGAAAAGCTCGCGGACGCGGAGAAGGAGCTTGCCGACGCGGAGGACGAGTATAACGAGAAGATCGCAGATGCCGAGCGCGAGATAGCCGACGGTGAAGCCGAGATCGCGGAGAACGAACAGAAGCTCATCGACGGCGAAGCTGAGATCGCCGAGAACGAACAGAAGCTTATCGACGGCGAGGCTGAGATAGAAGAGAACGAACAGAAGCTCATCGACGCGCAGGCCGAGATCGCGGAGAACGAACAGAAGCTCATTGACGCGCAGGCCGAGATCGAGGAGAACGAGAAGAAGCTCCTCGACGGGGAAGCCGAGATCGCAGAGAATGAGAAGAAGCTGCTGGACGGTGAAGCCGAGATCGCGGAGAACGAGAAGAAGCTCCTCGACGGCGAAGCGGAGATAGCCGCGAATGAGAAGAAGCTCGACGATGCGGAGCGGGAGTACCTTGACGGACTCGACAAGTACAACTCCGGAATGGAGCAGTACGAAGCCGGGCTCGCGGAGCTCAAAAAGAA
>JAFZOA010000425.1 GCA_017550775.1 Ruminiclostridium sp.
ACGAAACGAAGATGAAGCTGTACGAAATGGAGGAACGGCTGTGCGGGAGCGGCTTCCTGCGTATCAGCAAATCCTGCCTTGTGCGGCTGCGGTTCATACGTTCGATAAAGGCGGAGCTGGATCGGCGCTTAAGGCTGACGCTCGAAAACGGCGAGCAGATGATAGTTTCGCGGCAATACGCCGACGAGCTCAAAAGACGACTGGGGGTAAAATAAATGGATAAGCGGTTTACAATTTTCGGATTTCTCACGCAGGTATTCATGATATACGGCATCACAACGGGACTTCTTAACATCTTCTGCGTTCTGTACGGCAATGATGCGGAGGGTTACTCGACATTATTCTCGCTTGCGGGAGCCGGAGTGAGCGTTGCAACAAGCCTGCAGTTTCTTCTCACGGTGACGGTGGTTATGATCCTGCGCCTGGTGTTCATGAGCGATATGCTAATTAAAAATATGCCGCTGGGAGCAAGAATAACGGCAATGTTCGCAAGCGTGTTCGCGGTAACGATCGGATGCGTGTTCCTGTTCGGCTGGTTCCCGGTGAACGACCCGCTCGCATGGGTGATGTTCATTGTCTGCTTCGCGGTGAGCTGCACTGTCAGCGTGATAATCTCAACGGCTGCTGAGCGTCAGGAGAACCGCAAGCTCGATGAGGCGCTTAAACGGATCAAGGAGGAGAACTGAGATGAGCTGTACAATAAAGACAGAAGGTATCACAAAAGCCTTCGGAAACAAGACCGTTCTTGGCGGTATTGACCTCGACATAGAGAGCGGCGAGATTTTCGGTCTTCTCGGACCGTCGGGAGCCGGCAAAACTACGCTTATAAAGATACTCACGGGACAGCTATCGCAGGACAGCGGAACGGCGTACATCGGAAGGAAGGATTCGCGTACACTCACGGGCGAAGATCATAAAAAGTTCGGTATCACAATGGACAATTTCGGGCTTTACGAGCGGCTCTCCTGCTATGATAACCTGCTGACATTCGCGAGGATATATGGTCTTCCGAAAACCAGCATCACGGACGCGCTGGCAAAAGTCGGACTGGCGGACGCGGCAAAGACTCCCGCGGGAAAGCTCTCCAAAGGCATGACCGGCAGACTGAAACTCGCAAGAGCGTTCATGACCGACCCGGATATTCTGTTCCTCGACGAGCCGACGAGCGGACTTGACCCGGTCTCGGCGGACGAGATACACAGGATAATACTCTCGGAGAAAGCGAGAGGCAAGACCGTGTTCCTCACGACCCACACCATGACTGAGGCGGAAAAGCTCTGCGGTCACATCGCGCTTCTGAACGAAGGAAAGATAGTCGAATACGGCAGCCCGGAGGAGATATGCCGCAGATACGATCATCAGCGCATGCTGAAAATACACCTCTCGGACGGTAAGGATATGCAGCTTCCGCATAATAAAGACTCGGCAGCGGCTCTTTCGGAGCTTATCGTGAGCGGAAGAGCCGAGACGATACACACGACGGAGCCGGACCTCGAAACGGTATTTATGGAGCTTACTGGAAAGGAGCTTTCGGCATGAAAAACATAAAAGCGGTATTTTTAAAACAGCTCAGCGATACGCTGAAAAACAAGACGGTGCTGATACAGTTCCTGATGTTCCCCGTTCTTGTCATAGTATTTGAGAATGCGGTAAAGCTTGAAGATATGCCGGAGCACTTCTTCGCAAAGCTGTTCGCGGTGATGTTTGTGGGAATGGCACCGCTCACCTGTATGTCGTCGATAATCGCGGAGGAAAAGGAGAAGAACACCCTGCGCGTGCTTATGATGAGCAATGTAAAGCCTGCCGAATATCTTGTCGGCGTGGGAGCGTACGTGTTCGTGATGTGCGCGTTCGGTACTGCCGTATTCGCCGTAGTCGGAGGCTACAGCGGTGCCGGTCTCGCCGAGTTTGCTGCGGTGATGTCGGTCGGGATAATACTCTCCGGGCTTACGGGCGCGGTGATAGGCGTTTTCAGCAGCAGCCAGATGACCGCGACCTCGATAACCGTTCCCGTTATGGCGATATTCGCGTTCCTGCCTATGCTCTCGATGTTCAACGATACAATAAAAACCGCCGCGAGAGTGACTTACTCTCAGCAGCTCAGCGAGCTTATCAACGGTATCGGCGTTTCGGGGATAACGGCGGAAAGCGTGATAGTGATCGCGTTAAATCTCGTGCTTGCTGTCCTGCTGTTCACAGTGGCGTACAGGCGCAGGGGGCTGGAATGAGACCTGCGGTAATATGAACGTCTTGACATTTGCCGCTGTCCGCATTATAATGGAGAAGTGAGGTCAGTATATCAACCATTTCCGAAGGAGGACACCGACATGAACGACATCATCAAGGCAATGGAAGAACGCAGGAGCATACGGAAATTCAAGCCCGATATGCCCGCAAAAGCCGATCTTGAACAGATCATAGAGGCGGGGCTGTACGCGGCGAACGGACGCGGATTACAGGGTGCCGCGATCATCGCGATAACCGACAAGGCGGCGCGTGATAAGCTTTCCGACGCGAACAGGAGGATAGGCGGCTGGGACGAGGGCTTTGATCCGTTCTACGGAGCTCCCGCTGTACTCGTCGTCCTCGGGAACAAGGATATAAACACCGGCATATACGACGGAAGTCTCGTTATGGGAAATCTTATGCTTGCCGCGCACTCGCTCGGTCTCGGAAGCATCTGGATACACCGCGCGAGGGAGGAGTTTGAGATGCCGGAGTATAAGAAGCTTCTCGGCGACCTCGGAGTTGAGGGTAACTGGGAGGGCATCGGTC
>JAFZOA010000426.1 GCA_017550775.1 Ruminiclostridium sp.
CATCTGTATCGCTTCGTGACCGGAGGACGCTGTGCTTACCTTCATTCCGTAGCGCTTGAAGATGCTCTTCGCGACGGTAAGGTTCATGGGCTCGTCGTCAACAACGAGAGCGTGGACACCGCGGCAGAACATATTGAGATCATCGTCGTTGTCCGCGTTGCGCTCCATATTGAGTATCATGGCAACAGGGAAGCAGTAGAACGGCTTTTCCATTATGCGGACTTTTGAGTTCTTCGGAAGAACGAAGTCGTCATTAGCTACAACAACAACGAACATCTTCTTTGCGAGCTCTTCCATAAGCGCGGGGTCGGTGCGGTATTCTTCATCGCCGACGAAAAGGTGTGAAAGCTCGACACTTGAGATAAGCTTTTTGAGGTTTTCGATATTATCGACTCTGTGCATCTGAACGCCGAGACCGTTCACGATATTTCTTACCATAAAGTTATAGTATTCGCGGACGATCGGGTGCGGGAATTTCTCAAAATGAAGGAATGCGCCGAGACACAGGTTTTCTCTGTGTATTACCGACATACAGCTCGTCGGGTCCATTACCTTCTGAGGAAGGCTCACATGGACGGTCGTGCCTGCGCCGGGAGCACTCGTGAGGGTCATAAATCCGCCGAGAGAAGCAACAAATCCGGACACGATAGCCATTCCGAGCCCGAGACCGCCGCTCGATCTTGTGCGGCTCGAATTTGCCTGATAGAACCTGTCGAGAACTTTCTCCGTCTCTTCCTCGGTCATGCCGATACCGGTATCGGTGACTTCGATGAAAAGGTTAACGCCGTATTCCTCGGTTATCGCGGAGATACGCACATAAACGCCGCCTTCGTGGGTGTATTTCAGACCGTTCATGATGAGGTGGCGCAGTATCTTCTTGAGCTTGCTTATATCCGTGCACATAACGGAAGGTATAGCAGGGTCAACGTCTATGACGAGCTCGATGTCATGCGGCTTTGACGGCCGTATCTCGTTCACGAGGTCGTTGAGTACGGACGCGAGCATATAGTCTTCTTCGTTTACGGCGAGCTTTCTGCGGTCGATCTCCGAGTAATCGAGGATATCACTTATCTGGTCGGCTACGCGTCTTCCCGCTTCACGAACGGACTTCATATTCTCAAGAAGCTCGGGGTTCGTCTCGTTGTCTATGCATATGCCCGAAAGTCCGACGACCGCGTTTATAGGCGTGCGAAGCTCATGAGACACGTTCGCGAGGAAGTCGTTCAGACGCTCGGTCGCTTCCGTGAGCTGGTCTATCTCCTCGTTCGATCTGTTGAGCACCTGATACCACTTGTCTATGATGATGCGCGCTATCCAGCCGATCATCGTTATCATAGCCGCGTGGAGCACTGTACGCGAGATCGCAAGGCTGTCGAATTCGTATCCTTCGAGAGCGAGCGCGGTCACGCCGTATCCGAGAGTCAGGTAGTATGTTATCTGACAGAGGATTATCAGGCCCTTCTTGCCGGTCATTGTGAATATGATTATGACCGCGGACATTACCGTCGCAAGGTCATATACGCTTGTTGTGTGGCTTCCGTAGAAGAAGTAGGTGCACATCATGAGTATGGAATATATCCATAGGCGCTGGTTGTCGG
>JAFZOA010000427.1 GCA_017550775.1 Ruminiclostridium sp.
TCTCAGGTCGTACAGATGAACTCCGCGACTGCGGAAGAGACTGCGGCTTCCTGCGAGGAACTGAGCGGACAGTCCCGGATACTCAAGGATCAGGTTTCGAGATTCAGGGTATGATAACAAAAGCAAAGCTCCGGTCGTTCGACCGGAGCTTTTTATATTGTCAATAAACAGTTTATTTATGCATCATTACCGCCGTGAAAGCGCTGTTTCCGTTTGACTTCAGACGATCATCAGCCGTCGATGACCGTCTTACCCTCATTTTTCAGCCGGAATGTGATATCCCGGAGCTTAAGACCGCTCTGAGCAAAGAACAGTCTTATTGTCGAGTACTTCGAGAAAAGTTGTGTGTTTCGTGTTATAGTTACCGGCTTGCCACCAGTGCCGTTGAAGGTGAAGTTGCCCCATGCCATGCCGAGCACGAACATGGTCACCGGTATCTGTGCAAGCTCGCTGCTTTCGGAGCTCGCAGTGATCGACACCTCATACTCTCCGAACTTCTTGACATCAAGCACGAAAACGTAGCTTGTCCCCTGCCCCGCCGAAGCCTTTTCGAGCGGTATCTTCACCTCTCCGTCAAGCTCGAACACCTCGACCTCGCCATTGATGCTGTCGGTATCTTCCTGTGGACGGTTTATTATCTCAACTTCATCGATGCAGCCGTTGAGCCTGTCCATAGCGCGAGTGTTCATAGCAAACTCGCAGATATTCTTCGCGTTCCTTTGCAGCTCGCCGCGTGTTAGTCCGCCGGACGCGAGCATTTCCAGCGTGTTGTCGTCGTGGTTCGAGCTGTCCGCGCAGACCATGTACATATCGTTCTGCGCCCGCGCCATTGCCGCGAAATCCCCCTTGTCGGGCTTTCCGCCGCGACGGTTGATGTTCGCCCACCAGTCGGTCATGGTCACGCCCTTGTAATGCCAGTCATCACGCAGCAGCATTGTGTTGAGCTCGTAGTTGCCCGCCGTCCATACGCCGTTGAGCGAGCCGTAGGTCGTCATTATCGTCCTCGCGTTTCCCTTCTGAACCGCTATACGATAGCCTTCAAGGTATATCTCACGCAGCGCTCTCTCCGATACTACCGAATCGAGGAAGTGACGGTTGAGCTCCTGATTGTTCGCGCAGAAATGCTTGACAGTTCCGGTTACACCTGCCGTCTGAAGCGCGTGAACCTCCGCAGCCGCCATTTCTCCGCACAGGTACGGATCCTCTGAGAAGTACTCAAAGTTACGTCCGTTGAGCGGGTGGCGGTGAATGTTCATTCCGGGACCCAGCAGACAGTCAACCTTGTTCGCCGCGATCTCCAGACCCGCGAGCATGAACAGCTCGTACACAAGCTCTGTGTTAAAGGTCGAGGCAATGAGCGTACCGTTCGGTAGGCTGAACGCCTTGGTGCCGCAGTCGAGTCTCATTCCGGAGGGGCCGTCCGATGTACAGCAGCTCGGTATCCCGAAGTCGATAAGCCGCTGTGACACGCCGGCAAAAGCAGAGGTCGTACCGGGAGTTACCTTCGGGCTTCCCATACCCTCTCCGCGTATGATGCAGACAAGGTCGTCGTCGGAGAACTGGGCAATGAACTCGTCCATGGTGTTTTTGCAGGTCTTTACGTCGATGAGCTTTATGCCCTTGTCACCGGTCTGCGGTATCTCGGCGGGAAGCTTTTCCGCAATGATACTGTCCGCGTTGATCTCGTTCTGAGGGACGGGCTCGGTTCCCTCGGTGTATCCTCCCTCCGAAGCGACCGGGATAATGCGGTCGAACGCGGTATGAGGCGCGAGCATCTGTCTGTGGCTCTCGTGAAGGAGCGGCGTGTCAACAACGCGCGTTTCATCGACGGTAAAGGTGAAGCATTTCTCCGCGCTTCGCACATCTGAACCGACGTATAAGCTGTACTCGCCCGCCTCGACAACAAAGCAGTCCTTGAATCCGCTTTTGCCGGAATCATCGTAAGACCTGAACGAGTCGGTGTGTGCGCTCAGGGTGAATGACTGACTCTCGCCGGGAGCGAGCGTTCCGGTCTTGCAGAACATTCTCAGCACACGCGCAGGCTTTCCGAGCTTGCCCTGCGGAGCTTCATAATAAAGCTGAACTACCTGTTTTCCGCTGTATCGGCTCCCGATGTTTCTGACAGTCACTCCGAGCTCTACCTCGTCACCCTTCATTTCCGCTCTGTCGCAAACGATCGAGAAATCGGTGTACGAAAGGCCGTAGCCGAACGGATAGCGCACCTTATCCTTTGCGAAGGTCTCAAAGTAACGGTAGCCGACGTAGATATCCTCCGCATAAACGCACTTGTCCGGGTCGCCGAAGTTCCTGTCGGATGCGTGATCGGACACCTTGAACGCTATCGTGTCGGGGAGCTTTCCGCTCGGTGACACTTCTCCGAGCAGCACGCGCGCGGTACCCGTCCCGCCGACCATACCGCCCTGCCATACGATCATGAGCGCGTCGGGGGAGGTATCGGCGCTGTCAAGGAACGAAAGGTCGATGATGCTGCCGATGTTGAGCAGCACCGCCATTTTCCGGAAGTGTTTACGGACTGTTTTCAGCATTTCGGTCTCGGTATCGGTGAGGTAATACGACCCCTTTTCGGGTTTGTTGTCCTGTTCCTCACCGGCTGTACGGCCGATTATCACTACCGCTGTATCGCTCTCCCTGCTCGTTTCCTCAGCCAGAGCGTCACTAAGCGGCATTTCCTGCTGCGACCACGGCTCCGAACCCCAGCCCGAGCCCATGTCGAAGGGATTATCCTTGTCCCACTTCCTGTATGTCTCGCGGAGCTTCTCA
>JAFZOA010000428.1 GCA_017550775.1 Ruminiclostridium sp.
CCGTTTCCGATGCTCTTCATAAGTATCGCAACCGGTATTCGTACAAGAAACGCGCCGCAGATCCCCTGCGCCATAACGAACTTCGTCTTCTCCATGCCGTTGTAGTAGCCGATAAAGCAGAACAGGAAGCAGGTCATAAGACAGTCTATCGCGTAGGATTTGAGATACTCCCACGCGTCCGCCACAGTGTCCGACTGGTTCGAGAATATCCCCGCGAGAAGGTCGCCGCGGAAGAATGCCAGCAGGAACATCACGACACCGAACGCGAACGATACGGCTATCCCGCTTTTGAGTGCCTTCTTCGCTCTCTCCGGAAGTCCGGCTCCGCGGTTCTGTGCCACAAACGCGGACATCGACTGCATGAACGCCGCCGGTACAAGCATTATGAACGCGCACACCTTCTGCGCCACACCGACACCCGCGGAGGCGGTTACTCCGATCTGGTTTACAATCGCGGTAAGCACGAGAAACGATATGCCGACAAGAAAGTCCTGCAAGGCAATAGGCGTACCGATACGGAAGATCATTCCCGCATATTGCTTCTTCATTCTGAGGTTGGTGCGGTGAAACTCAAAGGGGAGCTTTGCCCGGCGTATCAGGACAAACGAGATGATAACGCTGACAAGCTGCGCGATGACTGTAGCAAGCGCCGCTCCCGAGGCGCCCATACCGAAACCCGCCACAAACAGCAGGTCCCCCGCTATATTGAACACGCAGGCGATACCAACTGCAACAAGCGGAGTTTTCGAGTCCCCGAGACCGCGGAAAATGCTCCCGAGAAGGTTGTACGCCGTGATTATCAGAAATCCCGCGCCGCATATCCTTATGTAGCTCACCGTCAGATCGAACGCTTCCTCCGGTGCCTGCATCACCGTTGCAAGTCCCGGAGCGCCGAGCATGGTCACGATCGTGAACACCACGCCGGTTGCCGCAAATATCAGCAGTCCCGTGCCGATAGTCTGGGCGGCTTCGTCGGGACGCTTCTCGCCTGTCTTCTGCGCCACCGCGACCGTTATTCCCATGGAAAAGCCTACGATCAGATTTGTGAGGGTCATTACTATCTGTGAGCCCGTTGATACTCCCGAAACGTCGGCGGTGGTGCCGAACTGTCCGACGATAAGCAGATCGACCGCGCCGTACATTGCCTGCAAAAACATGGCGAACAGCACGGGAAGCATGAATTTCAGCAGCTTCGGAAGTATCGCGCCTTCCGTAAAATCATTGTTTTTCATAATTCTCCTTATTCTTTGTTCCGCACATATCTGTTCTGTTTACAACTTCTCTGCTTCATTCCTGTGCATAATATGTATCCCTAAATGACCTATGCCAAGTATTATCGAAGCTCCGATCAGGAAAAGGTTGAATGAGTATATACCGAGCAACAGCACCGCTATCACGGGAAGGGAAGCTCCCGCGACCGGGAAGCCGGCAAAGGACGAATAAAAGTCCCTCATTGTCCTTTCGCTTGCGAAGTATCTTATCCAGTAGCACTCGTACAGTATCATCAGCACCACAGCCGCCGCCCACAGCATTATCTTCCATTCAAAGTACAGCCCCTCCGGGAGAATTCTTACATGGGGGTCGGTCGATCTGAATACCGGAAGAGCGCACGTTACCGCGACCTCGCCGACGCGCTCAAAAGCCAGCAATACCCTGTTCTCCTTCCCTGCTGCCTGTTCATAGCCTTCGGGTTGGAATTTCACGCCCCAGATTATGTTCGGCACAAACAGCATTATCAGGAATACCACGCCGGTCACCGATAACCCGAGCTGATACGGTTCAACGGTGCCGAACGCCAGCGAGCTTGTCCTGACGCTGCTGATAATGTCGCCGTAATGTTCTCTGAGCCGCCCCGCCATAAGACCGGGATTGTCGAGGTTTACATGATAGCTTCCGTAGATTCCCATTATCTTTCCGCCTACGGAGTCATACTCGTCGATGAAGTTCTCTACCATATAGGTCTCCCTGACCGGGGACATTCCGGTATGCTCCGTATCGTTCGCATGATAGTCGTCGCCCTGTTTTATGCACCTGAGAGCCTTCTCATACTCCGGCGATTTTTCAAGCCCGTTCTCTTCAAGATATTTAAGATACCTTGCGCCGGTGGTCTCATTCTGATGACCGACATCGGTACCGTGGAAGACCGTTTCCGGACAATACTCCTTTATCTCATGGAAAAACTCTGAATAGTACGCATTTCCCGACTGAGTTCCCTGAATGTCCTCCATAAACCGGTCTATGATCTCGTCGCTGTCGGACTTCATCCAGAGGTTAAGGAGCTGTGCGCTGTAATACGGTAGCTCAACGAACAGGTCGCGGCATCCTTCGTTATAGCAGTCCTTCCACTGACCGAACTCAACGTCGTAATAGACCTTTTCGCCGTGTGCTTCCCCCAGAAGCATTATCTTCGTATTCCCGTCCGGATAAACATCAGCGGGACGATCCAGAAATGAGAGTATCGCACTCGCGGCAATCGTTATTCCGAGCAGTGTAAAAGCAATGACCGATCGCAGTTTTTCTTTCATTATTACGTTTCCCCGACTTTTTGTTTTTCATTCCGCCCATTCAAACGGAAACCTGATCGAAATACTCAACATTTTTACAGCGACGCCGTGAAAATGTCCGCAATATCCTTCTCCGTAAGCGGAGCCCATGCGTTTTCAAGTCCCTCGTTCACAGCGACATGATGTGCCATTTCACCGATACGGCTCTCGTCTATTCCGACATCTTTCAGGTGCATCGGGATTCCGATAGATTCAAAGAAACTATATGTTTCATCTATCGCCCTGTTCGCGATCTCGAATTTGTCAAGCGAGCTGTCTATACCGAACACGTTCACACCATACTTAACAAAGCGGTCAACGGTCTTTTCGCTCAGGATATGCTTCATCCAGCGGGGAGTGATTATTGCAAGTCCCTCGCCGTGGGTTATGTCGTAGTACGCAGAAAGAGCGTGCTCCATACCGTGACACGGCCAGCCGGTCGGGCTGTTACCAAGCGAGTATATGCCGTTGCAGCCGTAAGTGCAGTCGAGCATCATCTCGGCTCTCGCATTGTAATCCTCGGGGTTCTCAAGGCACTTGCGGGCATTTATCATAAGGCTCTTAAATCCTGCCTCCATAAATCCGTCGTTGAGAAGCGTCGAATCCTCGCAGAAATACTGCTCCATAATGTGATTCATAGCGTCAGCGCAGCCCGCTGCGATCTGCTTTTTCGGAACGGTGAATGTATAGGTCGGATCAAGGAACGATACCTCCGGGTAAAGAAGCGGGTCAATGTAACCTATCTTGTCATTTGTCTCGGTGCGCGATATAACACCGCCGCAGTCGTACTCGCTTCCCGTTGCCGCAAGCGTGATGATGTCAACGATCGGGAGCGCGGCCTGCGCCTTGACCTTGTATGAGATCAGATCCCACGGATCGCCGTCGTATTTTGCTCCCGCCGCAATAGCCTTCGAGCAGTCGAGAACGCTGCCGCCTCCCACCGAGAGGATAACGTCGATATTATGCTCCTTACAGAGCTTTACGCCGTCAAGAACGCTGGGATCATATTTCGGGTTCGGCTGTATTCCGGGAAGCTCATATATCTCGCTGTCTTTCAGCAGTTCCTTTACCTTGTCGTAAAGTCCGATCTTCCTGATACTTCCGCCGCCGTATGTGAGCAGTATCTTTTTGCCGTACCTGCTCATAACCTCCGGAAGCTTGGAAACAACGCCTTTTCCGAAGATAAGTCTTGTGGGTGTCATGTAATCGAAGTTCTGCATAGTAGTATCCTCCTGTTATTTGGTTTATTTACAGTATTTTTCAATATCTTCTTCGGACACCTTTACGCCGATGTCCCATTTCAGCCTGTATGCAAGCATATCGGCAAGCTGCACTTTTCTTTCGGCTCCGCTGTCGGAAGACAGTATCAGTGTCACCATAGGTTCTTCGCCCGGCATAAATCCCTCGCAGCCATTGTCCGGTTCTATAAGGTCAATGATCCTGTACATCATAATATCTCCTATTCGCACGCATTATCGGGGCTGTGTCGTCGGGGAGTACTGTCGCCGTTGTGCGTTCGTCGTATATTTCCGGACGGAACACACAGTCCTTTCCGCAGATCAGATCTGTTTATTCATATTAAGGAATCGCTGATTTGATCTTGCACGCCGCTTGCATTGCATCTTTAGCCGTCATCTTGCACATATTCCCCTTGACTTGCGATTTATTATAGCATACCTTCGCGTTGAAGTCAATTCCTTTGCCTGCCATGTTGACAGCGGATATTCTTCGGCATGACAAAATCGACCAAGATCTCTCTCAGCCGATTTGTATAAGAAGTATTTATTGCTTGGCCTGACTTTCCGGGCTCGTTTATCCCGTTCTTTTACGTCAGAATGTTTTTCCGTCTGTATGATGCCGGTGACCGAAAACCGATCATTCGGGTCAGTCCTCAAATCCGTTCGGGTTCTGGGACTGCCACCGCCACGAGTCCTCGCACATTTCCTTTATGCCGTACTTTGCCTTCCAGCCGAGCTCCTTCTCCGCAAGGTCGGCGGAGGCGTAGCAGGTCGCGATATCGCCGGCTCTTCGCGGCTTTATACTGTACGGGACCTTCTGTCCGGTAGCTTCCGTGAATGCCGATACAAGCTGGAGGACGCTTACTCCGTTGCCGGTGCCGAGATTGTAGATCTTTAAGCCGCAGTTTTCCTTTATCTTGTCGAGCGCTTTGACATGACCGTCCGCAAGGTCAACGACATGGATATAGTCACGCACGCCGGTGCCGTCAACGGTGTCGTAGTCGTTGCCGAATACGCCGAGCTCTTTGAGCTTTCCGACCGCTACCTGTGTGATGTAGGGCATGAGGTTGTTGGGTATACCGTTGGGGTTGTCGCCGATAAGACCGGATCTGTGCGCGCCGATAGGGTTGAAATAGCGAAGAAGGATAACGTTCCACTCGGGGTCTGCCTTCTGTATGTCGGTGAGTATCTGTTCAAGCATCGACTTCGTCCAGCCGTAGGGGTTGGTGCACGCCTTCTTCGGACACTGCTCCGTGATCGGTATGAATTCGGGATCCCCGTAGACCGTCGCCGAGGAAGAAAAGATTATGTTCCTGACATTATGCTTTCTGAGCTCGTCCACGAGAATGAGCGTTCCCTGAAGGTTGTTCTCATAGTATTCCCACGGCTTCTGCACCGATTCGCCGACTGCTTTGAGTCCCGCGAAATGAATGCAGGCGTCTATCTTTTCATTGTCGAGTATCTCTTTCATAGCCTTGCGGTCGGTCGTGTCCGCCTCATAGAACTTCACCTTTTTGCCGGTGATCTGTTCAACGCGGTCTATGCTCTTTTTTGACGCGTTCACGAGGTTATCCACCACGACCGCCTCATAGCCGTTTTCGAGCAGCGAGACCACCGTATGTGAACCTATATAGCCGGCACCGCCTGTAACAAGAATTGTCATATCGTTATCCTCCTTCAAAAGAAAAAACATCAGCCGATCGTAAAGCCCTGAAATGCGCCGGATTTAGCTGTTTTACAGGAATCTGAGCGCTGTTTTCTCCGATTGTTGCATAATACCAACTCTATTATACATCATCACATCCGTAAAAGCAAGTTTTATTTATTCGTCACATATATTTTTATCAAAGCCACAATATTAAGCGACGATTTTGTGCATATTAACCAAATAACGCTGAATTAATATGTCAGCTTTACGTTCTGCACACCCTGAGCGTAAACCGATAAGCCGGACCATTATCGGCTGTCAGCAGTCAATTTTTCGTAATCTCTTGAAAAAGCGGTATATTTATGGTATAATAAAAGCCGGGTCGCAGAAAATGAGCGCCCGACCCGGATGAAACATACGGGTAATAACTATTACGGAGGCAGTAAATGAAAACAACCGTCCAGAACAACACTATCACGATCTATCTTGAAGGAAGGATAGACACCAACAATGCCCCGCAGGTCGAAAAAGAGATCTTCGACGCGATCGGTGGTAAGGCCTTGGATATTGTTATCGACGCGGAGAAGCTCGAATACATATCCAGCGCGGGACTGCGTGTGCTGATGAAGCTTCGCAAGAGTATAGACAAGCCGCTTCCCGTGATAAACGTTTCGAGAGATGTTTATGACATCTTCGAGACAACAGGATTTGTCGAGCTGTTCGATATCAAAAAGGCGCTTCGCAATGTGTCTGTCGAGGGCTGTGAGCTTATCGGCGAGGGCGGGAACGGAGCCGTTTACCGTCTGGACGAAGACAAGATCGTAAAGGTCTATAAGCCGTGGATGAAACAGGAGTCGATCGAGCGTGAGCGCAGTTTCGCAAAGACTGCTTTGGTAAACGGCGTTCCTTCCGTTATAGCTTACGATATGGTTCGTGTCAATGATTGTTTCGGTATCGTGTTTGAAATGCTCCATTCCGATACCCTCGGACACGCAATGCGTGACAATCCCGCAAAGTTCGTCGATTATGTCGATCAGTATGTGGCTCTTGCCAAAACCCTTCATTCGACCCATGTGCCGAAGAACAGCTTTGCAACAATACAGACAGTTATGCACGGCAAAGCTGATAATCTCTCTCGCTGGTGCTCGCCGGAGGAAATAGCGCTGCTGCACGGTATCATAGATTCGATCCCCGAGACCGACACGATCACACACAACGATCTTCATCCCGGAAACATCATGATACAGGACGGCGAGCTTGTTCTGATAGATATGCCCGAGGTCACTATGGGTCCGTCCGTGTGCGATCTTACAGCAATATTCCGCGATATGATATCCGCACCCAAGAATAAGCCCGATATCATTGAGCACAGTGTGGGTATGCCGCCCGAAATGATCATGAAAGCGGGAAATCTTTTCTTTATGAAGTATAACGGCTTTACCGACGGTACACAGCTCGAAGAATACTACAAGAAGATCGGACTTCTGTATGCTTTTAATGTCGTGCTTATCCCGGGTGCAGGTAATGAAGAGGCGATAAGAAATGCCGATAACATCATGAAAAATCTGCTGCGCGGAGTTGTTATCCCGAACGAGCAGGCTATAAAGGGATTGTTCAGAATAATGTGAGGTAACAATGGAAAAATCACTCGACCTCGCGGGTATTTCAAATGCCCGCGAGCTCGGCGGCTATGCCGTCGGGGATAAGTACATAAAAAAGGGCGTTCTGCTGCGTACCGGAGGTCTTTCCGGCGCGTCACCCGAGGTGGTGAAAAAGCTGCGGGACGGGTACCGCGTCCGGGCTGTCGCTGACTTTCGTATGAGCGATGAAGTCAGCGGTCTTCCCGACCCTCAGATACAGGGCGTGAAGAACATTCATCTGCCTGTGATCGAAATGGAGGATTACCCCGTTTCGGATCCCGTGCTTTTTGAGGAATATCAGAGATCCGGCGGCGACAGAATGAAGCTGTTTGAGATGTCATATCGATCGGGCGTGCTGGGTCCGCAGATGTATGTGCGCTTTCTTCTCGGAGAAAGAGGAAAGAGGGCATACAGAGAGTTCTTCCGTATTCTGCTCGAAGCCGATGAGGGCGCTGTACTCTGGCACTGTACCGACGGCAAGGACAGGACAGGCTGTGCGGCTATGCTGCTGTTATCCGCTCTCGGTGCGAGCAGAGAGACGATCATACGGGACTATCTGATGACCAACGAATACAACGCCGCGCAGATAGAAGCTGTGCGGAAGAAAGTCTCGGCGTACCCGATGCCGCCGGAAAAGCTGGAAGCCCTGCTGTTTATGTGCGGAGCTGTTATCGAGAGCTATATGGCAAATGCGATAGATACGCTTGATAAGCACTACGGAAGCGTGGAAGGCTACCTTGAAAAAGAGCTTGGCGTGGGAACCGCGGAGCTTGAACAACTGAAAGAAAAATATCTCTGTAACGCAGAGATCACAGAAAACTAAAAAAAGAGAGAGACTGACAATGATTACTTTGGTGATAGGACTTGTGATCCTTATCGGCGGGGGCTTGCTTTACGGTAAGCTCTGCGAAAAGGTATTCGCGCCCGATGACAGAAAAACCCCCGCCTACGCGAATGAAGACGGGGTAGATTACGTTCCGATGAAGAAGTGGAGAAACTGTCTCGTGAACCTGTTGAACATCGCGGGAACGGGACCCATACTCGGCCCGATACAGGGCATACTTTTCGGCCCGATAGCGTTCATCACTATCCCGATAGGCTGCGTGATAGGCGGCGCTGTCCACGACTACTTCAACGGCATGATCTGTACCCGTGAGGGCGGCATACAGATGCCGGAAATGATAAAGCGCCACCACAACAAAGGCGTGTTCTGGTTCTTCACGGGGTTTGTGTGTCTGACGCTGTTCCTGTGCGGAGTGGTGTTCATCTACACTCCGGGAGATATTGCCGCGACCCAGGTCTTCGGCTTCGGCGGCACGGCGGGAGAAGCTTCCACATGGATTATTTACGGCATTATTTTCGCGTATTATCTGATCGCGACCGTTCTTCCGATAGACAAGATAATCGGTAAGGTATATCCCATACTCGGAGGCATACTTATACTTTCCGCGCTCGGGATTTTCGTAATGCTGTTCGTGGGCGGTCATCAGCTCGCGGAAGTTTTCGGCGACTGGACGCTCGGCGGATTTGACTTCGGCGCATATTTCAGCAGTCAGAACTTTATCCCCACATTCTTCGTGACCGTCGCCTGCGGTATCATGTCGGGCTTCCACGGCTCGCAGACCGCGCTGGTTTCCCGCACTATCGAAAGTGAGAAGCACGGGAGAATGGCGTTTTACAACATGATGATTGCCGAGGGTTTCATAGCGATGATCTGGGCTGCCGGAACAATGGCGGTCATCGGTATCGGTGCCGAGAATGCGGGTATCACCATGCAGCTCACAGACGCGGGCTGGGGATATTTCCAGAGCGTGAACGGCGCGTTGCAGCAGATCTCTCCCACGAGCGTTGTCGGGGTCATCTGTCGGAATATGCTGGGCAGTATCGGCGGCATTATCGCGATAATCGGCGTTATCATTTTCCCGATAACCTCGGGCGATACGGCGCTTCGCTCGCTGCGCCTGATGATATCGGAGACATTCCACATCAAACAGAAATCTATAGGCAGCCGTATGCTCCTTGCCGTGCCGATATTCGCGCTCGCACTCGGCGTGCTGATATGGGCGAAGAACGACGCGAACGGCTTCAACACGATCTGGAGATATTTCGGCTGGGCAAACCAGACACTTACGATATTCGCCACTTCGTCGATAATGATATATCTCATGCGCCGCGGGAAAACAAAGTATCTGTGGATCCCCGCGATACCGCTTGTTTTCTACTCGTTCATCACATCGGCGTACATTCTCAGTGCGCCTATCGGTTTATCGCTTGACATGACGGTCGCGTACATTATCGGCGGAGTTCTGGCAGCAGCGATATTCGCGGCTTCGATATACAGAGGAAGAAAACAATACACGCAAACAAAGTAAAAACTATGAGAAGGAACACCAAAAAAGTCGATATCATTATCGTCACGGTCATTTTGCTGCTGATCGCGGGCGGTATGCTGTTTGCACTTCTGATGAATAATGAACAGCAGAACAGTTACGTTTCCGCAGACACTAACGGCGACGGGATACTCTCATACAAGGACTACATAGGAAAACGGATCGGTCTGACGACCGGATCGAGCTTTGAAGATATAGTTGTTGATTATTTCCCTGACAGCGAATATGTTTACATGGAAAGTGTAAGCGATATGATCGTCGCTCTGGAGCAAAACCATATAGATGCCTTCCTTTCTGATGAACCCAATGCGCGTATGATACATTCAGAGAACAGCAGTCTTGACTATATAAAACGTCCTCTGGTGAATGACGACTATTCGTTTATGTTCAATAAAGACAGCGAAGGATCCGAGGATTTGCTCCGGCAATTCAATGATTTTCTCAGGGAGCTCAAAGACAGCGGCAGGTTTGATAAGATGATGGAGAAGTGGTTCGGTCACGACGATCCGGCAAAGACGTTTGACCGCACGCCTTCCTCAGGTAAGAACGGCGAGTTAGTTGTTGCGGGCGTGCCGAACAATGCTCCGTTCTGTTATTTCCTGAACAATGAGTTTACAGGCTGTGCCGTTGAGATCATAACCCTTTTCGGGCAGAAATATGAGTACAGCATTAAATTTGAGCAGCCAAATGTAGCGGCACTTATCGCGGGTGTTACATCAGGAAAGTATGACATAGCCATCGGAAGCATTTCCGTCACCGAGGAACGAAAGGATAGCGCATACTTTTCCGATACAGTGTATAACGGCGGCGTAATGCTTATGGTGAGAGCGGAGGATCTTGCTTCCGCGGGGATCCGAAGAAAGGCTTCTCTCTCCGACTTTAACGGGAAAACAGCGGGCATTATAACAGGCTCTATGCATGACGCGCTTGTCGGTGAGAAACTTCCCGACTCAGAAAGGCTGGAATTCAAAACCTACTCTGATCTGACAGAAGCGCTTTTGGCAGACAAGATCGATTATTTTCTTATGTCGCGCGACGGTCTTAACGGGCTTATGGCGGAAAATAACAGGATAGGTTTTGTAGATGAGCCGCTGGACAAGCTCGATGTGGGAGCGATCTTTGCCAAAACAGATAAAGGCAGTAAGATAAGAGCACAGTTCGATGAGTTTATCACCGGATACAAAGCGGACGGTACTCTTGAAAGCATATACGAGTATTGGCGGAGCAGCGAGGCGGACGGCAAGGGCGTTGATATGAGCGGCCTTACCGGAGAGAACGGCACACTCGTTTTTGCGACTACCGGTGATAAGCCTCCTGTGACTTACGTTGCCAACGGAAGCATTGCGGGTACAGATCCGGATATAGCAGCACGTTTCTGTCGGGAGTACGGTTATGACATAAAAGTGGAGATAGTTGACGGCGGCGGGTTTATGTCCGGCATGGTAAGCGGTGTTTACGACTTTGCAATGGCGGACTTCGTCATTACCGAGGAACGAAAGGAAAGCGTCGATTTTTCCGTTCCTTACAGCGCGATAGAATTGTTTGTCACTGCAAGAAAAGAAGATACCGTGAGCGGGGCAGTCAGAACAGAGACGGACGAAGGGGATGACAGACCCGTTCCCGCGATAACATTTGACCGGCTCAACAATCCGGATTGCTATGTGGGTGTCGGTACAGGCACCGCCGCCATGTTCGCGGTGGAGAAATACCTGCCCGAAGCGACCGAGAAGCAGTTCCCGACTTCGCCTGTCGGTTACGAAGCTCTGCGCAACGGAACGATAGACGCATTCGCTTTTGACCGCAGACATATGCAGTTTGCTATCGACAACGGCTACCAGGACCTGATGCTGCTTGACGAAAAGCTCGGAGAAGATATTGAAATTGCGGCCGGGATATCGCGATCAACAAAAATACCCGGACTGAAAGACAAGTTAAATAAGTTTTTGTCGGAGATCAGAGCTGACGGAACGTTCGACGAGATATATACACGCTGGATCATTGACAATGACTATAATGCGCCGGAGATCAACAAAGCGGCATCGCCGGAATTTACTCTTGTTGTCGGGACCTGCGGATCGATCGAGCCTTACAGCTTTTACTCGGAGAATGCTCTTACAGGCTTTGACATAGAGCTTGCAAAAAGATTTGCTCTGTGGATGAACGCAGATATCAAATTCAAGGATTTCGATTTCCTCGGTCTCATTGCCGCAGCTCAGTCCGGAGATGTTGACTGCATTTTTGCGAATCTTAATGTGACGCCGGAACGTCAGGAGGTAATAGATTTCTCCGACCCGATAGAATCTATTGAAAATGCGGTAATGGTGCGGATGTCCTCACTTCCGGCCGCAAAAGAGCAGACCCCGTGGATAGACAGCATAGTTTCAAGCTTCGAGAAAAACTTTATACGCGAGGAACGTTGGAAGCTGATCGTTGAGGGCATCGGTACAACCTGTCTGATAACGGCGCTCTCGGCACTGGCAGGTTCGGTGCTTGCGTTCCTGATCTGTATGTTCAGGCGCACAGGAAGTAAGCTCGCAAACGTTATATCTGATATTTATGTGAAGCTTCTGCAGGGTACGCCGATCGTCGTGTTGCTTATGATACTGTACTATGTCATTCTCGGCAAGTCAGGGCTGGAAGCGGTATGGGTCGCGGTTATCGGTTTCTCGCTCAACTTCGGTGCATACGCTTCTGAGATCATGCGCTCCGGTATCGAGAGTATCGACCCGGGACAGCGTGAAGCCGCTCTTGCCCTCGGCTACAGCGAAAATCAGGCATTCTTCCGTTTTATCTTCCCGCAGGCGGTCGTAAGGTTCAAGCCCGTTTACAAGGGTGAGATAGTTTCGCTTCTGAAAAGCACGTCGATAGTCGGCTATATCGCGATACAGGATCTCACAAAGATGAGCGATATCATCAGAAGCCGCACTTACGAAGCGTTCTTCCCGCTTATCGCGACCGCGATCATTTACTTCATTCTTGCGTGGATCATTTCGCTTATATTGAAGCTTTTGCTCAGAAAAGCCGCATAAGTGAGCATTTTAAACAGATACAGCCCGTGATATATCTCATACCAATGTCACATTTCATGCGTCTTCCCCCGTCTTCGGCGGGGGAAGACGCAAAAAGAATTGTCTGTAGTTTGAAGAGATATTGGTATCACAGACAAAAGAACATAAAGAAACGACCTGTAAATAAAGAACGTCGATCGTTGCTGCTGCAAAACGTCTATAGGTCGGGTCTTTTTGCATTTGTACACTATTGCACTGATGCGTAAAAACGGTAATGCTGATTTTTCGTGCAAGCAATATATACAATTGTCTAAGCGCAAATTTGTGCAGTTATACAAAGTTTTGAAAAAGCGGAAATCTGCGTCACATTCTACACTTCTCATTCGTTATTTAAACAGAAGGTATAATACCTGTCATACAATAAATGCTTGAAAGAAGAGGGCTTTTATGAAAAGAACAGTACTCAGATCAACAGCGCTGCTTTGTGCGGCGGTAATGCTCGCGTCAGGAGGCACGGTGACTGCGTCCGCCGAGAAACAGTTCGACAGCTTTTTCACCGAAGCGGGAACACAGTCGGACGCGTATGATATCAGAACGCCGTCGGACAAGATCATAAACGAAGCTGCGAAAAAAGCCGTGAAGGACGGAAGCGTGTGCATCGCGCTCCGCAAGGATAACAGCTATTCCTTCACCGACGCAGAGTCGGCGAACCATGATATCGTGCTCACCGCCACGGCTTCAATGCTAAACAAGCGGTTCTACGAGGAAATGGGCGGCGCGGGCTATTTCGGGAGCTACGATGAGTTCAGGAAGTCCGTTCTTTCGCAGGTAGGTGCGAAAAGCGAAGCCGACCTTAAGGTCGAGCCGTATTTCGTGTTCATGTTCGCCTATCGGAAGCCCTATGGTGAAGACTCGGAAAACCGGCTCGTCACCGATGAGAAAGCGGCGGAAAAGGCTTTGCGGAGAATGTTTGAGCTCGCGAAAAACAAAAGCGGCTTCAACAATGCGATAAGCAAGGCTTTCGGAAAAAACGCGGTAGCGGGCGCGTATGCGGATTGCAGCTATAACGGAAGGTCGGAGGCGACACTTGACATCAGAACGACAAATTCGGAGTTCAAGTATTCGGAGACCGTTAAACTGAGCTCAGAAACCGGGTTCTACATATACAACACATTTGTGCCGAAGGACACGAAAAAGCTTGTTATCTCCAGCCGCGACGAAGGCACTGTGAAATTCCTCACCGACTTTATCCCGGACGACTGCGTGTGGGTGTGCAGCGACGATACCGTCGATTTCGACGACTGCGTTTTCGATATGAAGGAGATACAGAATGCTCTCCCGGATCTCAAAGAGCTGTATATGTACCAAGCGAGAGTGACGAACGAGAAGTATATCGGGAAGATGACAAAGCTTGAAGCGCTTTCGTACTACCCTCTCGCCGCGGAGGAGAATTACAGCCGCTTCATCGAAAAGCCGGTCATCAAAAATCCGCCGTTCAGAAAGCTGAAAAAGCTGAAAAAGCTCTGGCTTTACGGCGAGTATTCCGACTACAGCTTCCTCGAAAAGATGACGAGCCTTAAAAGCGTGTATGCCGAGCTTCGCAACGAGAAAGCCGCGCCGTCGCTGTTCGGGTCAAAGTGCGTGACAAAGCTTTACATACAGTGCCCGAAGTTCGATATGACCGGTATCAAAAACATGACCGGGCTGAAAGAACTGGAGATCGACGGCTACGCCTGTGTTGACGCGAAGGCGATATCCGGAATTAAGAACCTCAGAAAGCTGAAAATAACCGCAAGCGGGACGTTTGATCTGTCGGCGCTGGCAAAGTGCGCAAAGCTTGAAGACCTGTCGCTGAACGGCGCGGGAACGAAGGACTGGAGCTTCCTTAAAAAGATGAAAAAGCTCGATACGCTTTTCCTCGGCTACATCGACGTCAAGGACAGCGACATAAAGGGTCTCGGCGTTAAGAATATCGCGCTTTACTACACAAAGAACAGCTTTTCCGTGCTGTCGGAGCTTCCGAAGCTTGAACGCGCGGACGTAACGGGGCTTAAAGGAAGCATTAACGATTTCAAGGGGTCAAAGACGCTGAAAACATACTATGAGACCTTCGGGGAGGGCGGGGATTACGCCGTGCTCGCGAAATGCCCGAAGCTCGAAGACATCGGGCTCATGGGCTGTACGGGGAAATTCGATATCAAGGACTTTGTGAGCTGCAAGAAGCTGAAGACGATATACCTTAACGGCACGTCGATAACGAACGGCGGGAAGCTTGCGGAGATAAAGACGCTCAGAAGCATAGCGATCTTTTCGTATGATGCCGATCCCGACCTCGCGGACAAGCTTAAAAAGGCGCTCCCGAAGTGCGAGATCGAAATTAAGCAGGAGCAGTTCTTCCAGAGCTGAAAACGCTCTAACATCGGTAATGAGAAAGGACATACAATGAAAAAGCACATTTCTTTACTTGCATCGGCGGCAATAATTCTCGGAATGGTATCAGGGCTCTCGGTACCCGCTTCGGCGGCGAATATCCCCGTGTCG
>JAFZOA010000429.1 GCA_017550775.1 Ruminiclostridium sp.
ACCCGTTCCCGCAGACAGGAACAGGCTTAAAACAGAGCTCTGCGGCATTCCGCTCGAAAACCCGTTCCTGCTGTCATCGTCTGTCGTCGCGAGCACCTACGATATGTGCGCGAGAGCATTTGAAGCGGGCTGGGCGGGTGCCGCGTTCAAGACGATATGCTCCCTCGACATTCACGAAACGTCGCCGCGGTTCTCCGCGATAAAGGGAAGCAGCGGCGAGATCATCGGATTCAAGAATATCGAGCAGCTCTCCGACCACAGCGTCGCAGAGAACATGGAGATATTCCGCAGACTTAAACAGAACTACCCGAACAAGTTCATTCTCGCGTCGATCATGGGAAAGGACGAAGCGGAGTGGGAGGAGCTTGCGGGATTGTGTGAGCAGAACGGCGCGGACGCGGTAGAGCTTAACTTCTCTTGTCCGAACATGGCGGAAGGGGGACTCGGCTCGGATATCGGACAGGTTCCTGAGCTTGTGGAGCAGTTCACAAAAGCGGCGAAGCGAGGCTGTAAGATACCTGTGCTCGTGAAGCTCACACCGAACGTCGCGTCCATGATACCCGCCGGTGAAGCGGCAAAGCGGGGCGGCGCAGACGGCATAGCCGCGATAAACACGATCAAGAGCATAACCGGCGTTAATCCACATACACTTGTTGCAGCGCCCTCGGTACACGGAATGTCCGCGCTCGGCGGGTACAGCGGCAATGCAGTGAAACCGATCGCGCTTCGGTTCGTATCCGAGCTTGCGGGGGACAAGGCTCTCGCGGGGATGCACATAAGCGGCATGGGCGGCATTGAAACATGGCGTGACGCACTGGAATTCATGCTTCTCGGCTGTGGCTCGGTACAGGTCACGACCGCGGTCATGCAGTACGGATACCGGATAATCGAGGAGCTTACGAACGGGCTCAACTACTATCTCACAGAGAAGGACTATAATAGCGTGAGCGAGGTAGTAGGACTGGCACTCGATACCGTGAGTGCCACCACAGATGTGCTGGAGCGCGACACGGTACTGTTCCCGAAGTTCGACCATGAGAAATGTATCGGCTGCGGAAGGTGTGTCATTTCGTGCAGCGACGGCGGTCACAGTGCTATAAAGTCCGATGAGAACGGCAAGCCGAAGCTTATCGGAAGCAAGTGCGTCGGTTGTCATCTGTGTGTTCTCGTCTGTCCGGAAAGAGCGATAGGGACCGTGAATAAGAGGATAGACAGAAGCAAGCGTTAATCACGGGCATCAGTCATTCATGAAATAATAAAAACAGCAGGCAACTTAAGCTGCCTGCTGTTTTATTACTGTTCACGGTTATGATATATCTTGTTTTTAAGGCGCTTTTCAAACTCTTCCTTTTCAAGCGGCTTGTCGAACAGATAACCCTGTACCATGTTGATGTTGACGCTTTTCAGGAACTCTACCTGATCCCACTTCTCAACGCCTTCGGTGATAACGCTCATATCCAGCTCAGTCGCCATTTTTGCGACGTTTGACACTACCACGCTGTCACGCTTTGTGCCTGTGTGACCGTCGATGAAGGATTTGTCGAGTTTGAGCACATCTGCGGCGAAATCACGCAGAAGATTGAGTGAGGAATAGCCTGTTCCGAAATCGTCGATAGCCATTGCGATGTTCGAGTTGTGCATATCGGAGATGAACTTGCTCAGTCTGTCGTTTTCCTGCTCGCTCAGGGTCTCCGTCAGCTCGACCTCGATGTACTGCTTGGGAATGTTGTAATTGTCAAGTATTCTCTGTATGTGGGCGGAGAAGTCGGGGTCAGTCAGATTCATACGGGAGAAGTTCGTGGAGATGCGCACCGGCTCGACACCCTCGTAGATCCACCTTCTTATGTCCTTGCAGACCTGCTCGAAGATGTAGAAATCGAGTACGCATATACTGTCGTCGGTCTCAAGCACGGGGATGAACTCTCCGGGCGGTATGACCTTGCCGTCCCGTATCCAGCGCACCAGAGCTTCCGCGCCGGCAAGAGTATTCGTTTCGGTATTGACCTTCGGCTGATAGAACGGTCTGAATTCTCCGTTTTTCACCGCCTCGGGGAATACCGAAAGTATCTGCTTCCTGTGTATCGCCTTTTCGTGCATTTCCGGCGATGAGAACAGATACGGGACATGGTTTTCGTATTTCGCGGTGTTGAGCGCGGTGGCGCATCTTCCGAGAATGCCCTCGCTGTCCGTGTCCATCTCGTCGATATCGACGCAGCCCGCCACAGCCTGTACAGTGACCATTTCCGTCTGTCCGTCGGCACAGGCGAGTATCTTCGCGCCCTCTGTGAGCTTCAGCAGATTGTCGGTCTTGTTCTTATGCACCATAAGTATGAATTTGTCGCCCGACAGACGCCCAACGAACTCGTCGCCGGAGCCGTCGATCTGTGTTGAAAGGAGCTCGGCGTAGCGAACGATGATGTTATCCGCTTCCTGCTTGCCGTACTTTTTGTTTATAAGCCCGAAATTTTTGAGGTCGATATAGAACGCGTTGTACTCCGTAAGAGTCTCCGAAGCTCTCAGACGGTTCACATAAGTCCGGAAGCCGGAAGCGTTGGGAAGACCGGTCATAGAGTCGGTTTCCGCCGCCTTAAGCACGAACATATCCTTCAGGTAGTGTATGCAGTTATCCTTGTGGTTAAAGCCGTTGTGTATCGCTATCGCCATTTCCCGGCAGCTGTCATAGCCGCAGCAGGAGCAGTTGATATGGCGGGATTCCTCGGTCGTCTTGTTCATTTCGAGGAAGATCATCTCCAGCTCCTCGGGGTCGGGAATGCGCAGAGTTACCTGTTCCGACCTGTCCGTGTAGGTGCGCAGATAGTCTTCGAGTTTAAGCTTCGAGAACTGCTCGTTTAGGCTTGCGAGCCTTTCCTCCGGGGTGGCGAACTTCGACCACGCACTTCCGGCGGTATTCTTCTTGACGGCTTCCTTGATGTCGTGAAGACTGTACAGTGAGTTGTCTGTACCGGACAGAGAAAGCTCCGTACCCGTGCCGCAAATACATCCCTTTTCGCAGTTGAGCGCGTCCACGAACAGGAAGGGGGTCTTCCCGTCGCGCAGACGATCCTTGTTCTGCTGGAGATAGTGGTAAAGCCGCTTTTCACCCTCGACCTGACGGATGAACTCGTCCTCGCCGAGAAGCCAGAGAGCGTTCTCCTTTAAGCCTCCGGGCATGGGGTAGATCGAGCCGAGACCGTATTCTATCTCGTCCTTGCAGGGCTCGCCGTACAGGTCGAATTTCTCGAAGTACTCGATGAGGTGTGCGAATGTGACATTATAGCTTACGAGCCCGTGATTGTTCTGGTCGTCAATCTCCATTTTCTTGGCGATGCAGGGGCTTATGAACGCAAACTTGTCCGTTATGCCGAGCTCATTTCTCGCGTATGTCGCCGCGCACATAAGAGGGCTCTGGACCGGAAACAGCTTCGGGAGCAGCTCCGGCATATACCTTTCGATATAGCCGACCACGGCGGGGCAGGGCTGGGAAATACCGCCGGCGAAGTTGTTCTTCTTTATGTAGTTGATATATCCCCATGTGGTGATGTCCGCGCCAAAGGACACGCTTATCATGCGGTTCACACCGAGGGCTTTCAGACCGCCGAGTATCTTTGCGTAGGTGTCGGGGTAGTTTGCCGGGAACGCCGGCGCGATAAGCAGAGAGATCTTCTCCCCGTTTTTCAGATCCTCAAAGAACTTCCTGGTATCGTCCCTGAAATCGCGGGCGTTGTGCTCGCAGACATCAAAGCAGGCTCCGCAGGCAACGCAGAGGCTTCCGTCGACTTCAATCCTTGAATTGCCGTTCTCGTCGGGCAATGTCGATACACAGGCACCGATACAGCTGCACGCGCGGATACACTTGTTACAGCCGATACATTTGTCGTTAGTGTAGATAAGACCTTTCGTGATCTTTCTCATTTTATTTGCTCCTCCTGCGTCACTTCTGTTTTACGAGTAAGTGCGCTTAATATTGGTCACAGCGATCTGGTCGCCGGTGATCGCAGCATAAACCGGCTTGGTCGTGCCGGATATCACAGCCGTATTTCTTATAGCTATTCCCGCATTTTCGGTGATAACGGTGATCTTGTTGCCCTCTACCGCGAATGAGACGGAAACGTCATAGCCTTCCATGTTGCGCTTCATCCATGTGTCCCAATCTCCGAAAGCCGCGGTCTTTTTTATATCAATTTGTGTGTAGCAGCTGTTGTCATTATTCCAGAACTCGCCGTCAAATCGCATAAAAGCGAGCTCGCGGTAATGATTTCCGTTCACCTTTCCGTCCTCGGAGAAATACATGAATATAAAAGGACAGTGCCACACAAGTCTCGCTGTCGGGAGGCACTTGGTGTGGAAGGTAAGCGTAAGCCCGTTCCTTATCTCCACACCCTCCGAAGAGGCTGTACGATAGCCGTCGATCTGGACGTTCGGTATATCTCCCTCGGGAGCGTCGATATAGCTTATCTTCTCGGCAATCCTCGGGATAAAGTCTGCGGGATACACGGTCTCCGATCTTACATAGCGCAGGTCGCTTATGCGGCAATGCTCACCGGTAAGCGAGATGTACATGAATCTTGTGCTGTCGGGAAGGGCGACTGTGACCTGTGCGGTATGGTTTTTCCCGGATATCCTTATGAGGGCATGGTCGTTTATTCTTACGGCCTCGATCTTATACTCACCGTTGTTTTTTATATCGTCGGCACCGGTATTTTCGACCTTTGACTGCATCTTTCTCGCGCCGCCGGTCATAGTGCGCCCGTCGAACCATATCTCACCGTACTCGAAGTAAAGGCGCTCCTTTATTTCTCTTTCATCTGTATGAACGATACCGTCAAGCGCGTCGAACAGTATCATCGACGGCACTGGTGCGATACCCGCGGCCTCGTCGTAGGAGCTTACCGACATACGAAGCGTTGTCATGAAACCGGTGATAAGTATTCCCTCGGAAACTGAGCTTCTGTATTCTCCCACGGAAAGCACGCTGTTATCCCCTGTGCGGCGCTTTTCCACACGTTCTTTCATCTCATACTCGGTATCGACATCTATAAGGTTTAGCATAAGCCT
>JAFZOA010000430.1 GCA_017550775.1 Ruminiclostridium sp.
GTCCTGACGCAGCGCGCCTACGGGGAGCATATCCGCGTCCGGCCAGTGTCCCGCTCCGGTGTGGGTACACCATTTCTCACAGCGCTCGAACATCGCGTACAGAAGCTCCCACTTGTCCCAGAAGTCGTCGGTTATGCGCCACATATTGGAGATCTGCTTGAACAGCTCCGCCTTTTCGAGCGGCGCGGGTCCCGGAGACAGGCTCAGCACCATGTCTATCGGGCATTCGTCCAGCGAGCGGCTGATAAGTTTCAGCTCCTCCTCGGCGTGGGGAAACTCGCGGGCGATATCGTCACACTTGATGAAGTCCACGCCCCACTTGGCGTAAAGCCGGAAAATGCTGTCGTAGTATTCCTTCGCGCCTTCTTTTGACGGGTCAACACCGTACATATCTGTGTTCCAGGTGCAGATACTGTCGGTCTTTGCTATCTCGCGGGCGGTCTTTTCCGAGTGGAGTATCTTGGTGTTCTGGTGCACCGCCTGTCTCGGAATGCCGCGCATGATGTGTATGCCGAATTTGAGCCCGAGGGAGTGGATGTAGTCCGCGAGCGGAGCAAACCCTTTACCGCCTTCTGCGGAAGGGAAGCGGTTCTCTGCGGGGATAAGGCGCGAGAAGCCGTCCATGGAAAGCTCGGTGAACGGGTGGTACTCGTGATTTGCGGCTTTCGGCTCGCTCCACTGGATATCCACCACGACGTACTCATAGCCGAACTGTTTGAGGTGCTTTGCGATGAAATCAGCGTTCTTTCTCACGGTGTCCTCGCTCACCGCCGCGCCCCAGCAATCCCAGCTGTTCCAGCCCATGGGAGCGGTTTCCGTAAAGTTAAGCATAAGAAATATCCTCCTGAATTAGCTAAATAATTGTAACGACGAAGTCGTTGAAGTCCGCTGTGTTGTTTCCTACCGCATACAGTCCGATCACCGTGCCGGTAAAGCCACCGCAGACCTCGCTTGAAAGGTACTTTGTCTGAGCGCCGCCGAGCGTTGTACCGTCGGCTGAGAATGTATAGCCGAAGTTGTCCGCTTTGACGGAAAGCTTAACGGTGTCGCCGGATACCCGAATCGTATTCTGTTCATGCTTTATGCCGCCTATGTTCAGCCGCAGCACCGCTTCATACCCGCTGTCCGTCCTGCGCAGAGCGATGTCGTAGTGCTCGTTCTCGTCGTGGTACATCGTAACTCCCGCCTCGCCGCGGTCAACCGAAACTTCCACACTCATGTCGAATATGAAATCCCGCTGGTGAGTGCAGATGAACGTCGGGGAATCGGTATCGTCGAGGGTGATGTCCGTGCCTTTGAGGGTAAGCTTTTCGTCGCCGAAGATGTAGTTCTCCGGTACCGGCTTTCGCAGATATTGCCAGTCTGTGTCCCATGCGGTGTTCCCGAAGGTGAAGCGCTTTTTCTCTGTCTGGGCGAAGTCGCCGACGAGCTCGTAGGTCTCGTCGCAGGTGCCGTCGTTGCCCGCCGTGAACCAGCCGTCCTCGCCGAACCGGACGGGTACCATGAACACCTCGCGCCCGAGGTGATGGAACGGCATCCCCAGGTGAAGCTGGCGGAAGCCGAGACAGAGGATATGCCATTCCACGTTCTTATCCTGTATCAGGTCGCCGTGACCTATGCCCTGAATGATGTACGGAGCCTTGTTGCGGTTGGTGAGCACGGGGTTGTGCGGACAGTTCTCAAAGGGTCCCCAGGGGCTGTCGGAGCGGGCGAGGGTTATCATGTGACCGTACTCGGTGCCGCCCTCCGCCGCCATGAGATAGTATCTGTCGCCGATACGGTACATATGCGGGCTTTCGAGGAACCGCCCTCCGGAGCCCTTCCAGATACATCTGCTCGGGGAGAGCTTTTTTCCCGTTTCAATGTCTATCTCGCACTGCACAACTCCGCCGACCCCGTTGTCGTCCTCGCCGTTGCTGATGAAGTAAACGTGTCCGCCGTCGAACAGCAGGGACGGGTCGATACCTCCCTGAGCGACGGTGATCGGGTCTGACCATTCGCCGTAGATGTCGTCCGTGCGGACGTAGAAGTTCTCGTGGGTGGTGTCGTTGGTGGTGACGAGGTAGAACCGCCCTTCATGGAAGCGCAGCGTGGGCGCGAAAACTCCGCCGGAGCTCGCTATCCGGTCGAGCATGACCTGCTCCGGCCGGGTGAGCGCGAAGCCGAATTGCTTCCAGTTCACGAGGTCGTCGCTCTCGAACAGCGGTACGCCGGGGAAGTACTGGAAGGAGCTTGCCGCGAGGTAGTATTTACCGTTGGCGGCGCAGACAGACGGATCGGGGTAAAAGCCTTTGATAACGGGGTTGCGGTATTGCATCGTAAGCCTCCTCAGTGTCGTACAGCCCCTGGACTGACAACAGTTCAGAGGCGCATTATAAGCAAAACTACACAGTGAAAAAAGTTAATTAAGCGATAAATTAAGTAAATTAAAAAATGTAAAGTCAAAAGTCATAAATAATTATAATATCATTTATTGAATTTGTCAATTGTTTTTATGGATTTTTATGTGTATAATTGTATGTATGTAAGTGTTTCATGCGTTAGTATGCAAACAAGTAAACGTTTTTATTGGAGGAACACAAATGAAAAAGATCACCAAAATACTTGCCGGTGCTCTCGCATTGGCAACAGTTGTCGGCGCAGGCTCCTGCGGCGGCGGCGGAAGAACTCAGAATAACGGCGGCGGCGGTGACGCTGCTTCCACCACAGCGGCAACGACTACCACAGTCGAGCTCACTACCGCAGAGACCTTCGGTACCAACGAGGGCGTTCAGGACGCTGCTGCCAACGTAACTATCGAGGAAGAGCTCCACCCGCAGAAGAAGCTCATATTCCTCTCCGCGTGGTACAACGAGGAGAATACCGCCGAGTATGAGATATTCAGAAAGAACTACGGTATCCCGGAGGAGGGAGAGGCTTCCTACGGCGATTACAAGGACGCTATCATAGTATGGAGCAGCTACGCTTACGGTACGGGCTATGACAAGCTCGCACAGCTCGTGGCATCCGGTGACTCGCCCGATATGTTCGAGTTCACCACCCTCTGCTTCCCCTACACAGCGTACAGAAATATGTTCCAGCCTATCGACGACATCATCGACATGAGCGGTCCCGAGTGGGACGGCTATCGTGAGATAAGCCACCAGATCACATGGAACGGCAAGATGTACTGCCCCGTTATCCAGCTCCGCGTTGAGGATCTCTGGTACTACCGCAAGAGCGTGATCGAGGAAGCGGGTCTCCCGGATCCTTACCAGCTCTTCCTTGACGGCGAGTGGGACTGGGATCACCTCCTTGACTTCGGTAAGCAGTTCCAGCAGACCGGTGAGAGCAAGTACCTCTGCGACGGCTGGTA
>JAFZOA010000040.1 GCA_017550775.1 Ruminiclostridium sp.
GATATAATCGTAGTAATCATAAAGCATTCTTACGAGCCGTACCGTCTCCGCGCCGGCAAGCAGGTCGGACGGATTTGAAACTCCGGGGCCCGACGGCATGACATGAAAATTCTGGCGGACGTTCACGCAAAGCCCGCTGTATATATCGGTCTCGCCCGTGAGCACCGTGCTTAGTCCGAAATGGTTTTTCAGGCGCAGCATATCGTGTACTCCGGAGCGTCTCAGGTCGGCATCTATCAGCAATACCCGCTTTTCGAGCCTGCTGAACATGAGCGCGAGGTTTATTGCCGTGGTAGTCTTGCCTTCGTCGCGGCACTGGCTCGTTATCACAAATGAGCGATACGGGCTGTCATTAATTGCCGTCATTATATTGGTACGGATTTTTGAGTACGACTCGGTAATAATAAACGGTGTATTCTCATTGAGGATAAACTGTCTTGTAATGGGATCAAAGCCTTGCAAGTTTAGTTTCCCCTTTCGGATATTTTACCTTTACCGACACCCTATCTTGTGCCGGAGCGTACCGCTACATACTATATTATAAAACATTATTCACATTTTGTCAATAACATGAACAAACTTTTTCGGTCAAAATAATTGCCATTTTCCGGGTTTTGAACATATTTTTATTGACGAATTGTGAAACGTGGCGAAAATATACGCAAAGTAATACAGGGCGAACGGGAGGTGAAGAAATGAGCGGTTTATCCAAGACCCGCATTGCTGCGGCGGGATTTACGGGCGGGGTACTCAACGGGTTGTTCGGTTCGGGGGGCGGGGCTGTCGCAGTCCCGATACTTGAAGGCGGCGGAGAGGACGCGAAACGCTGTCACGCGCTTTCTGCCGCGATCATGTTCTTTCTGAGCCTTGTTTCCGTTTTCGGGAATGCGGTCCTCGGGCATTTCCCGCTTGACACGGTGAAGGAGCTGCTCCCGGCGGGGATAGCGGGAGCGGCGGCGGGAGCACTTCTCCTGCGCAGGGTAAACAACGACATACTGCGGCGCATATTCGGCGCGCTGCTGATCTTTTCCGGAGGGAGGATCTTGTTACGATGAACGGGGTAATACCGCTTATTGCGGGCTTTACGGCGGGTCTTACGGGTGCTGTGGGGCTTGGCGGCGGGTTTGTGCTGATACTGTATCTGTCGTGGGCGGGGATATCCGCAGAGGATGCCCGGGCGGCAAATCTGATGTTCTTCATACCGACGGCGCTGGTGTCGATGCTTGTGAATATGCGCGGCGGGCTTATTGACACCTCGGTCATACCGTATGCCGCCGCCGCAGGCTCGATAGGTGCGGTGATAGGACTTCTTCTCGGGAACGCGTTCGACCCCGCCGTGCTCCGTACAGTATTTGCGCTCCTTCTCATCGCCATAGGGATACGCGATCTGTTCCGGCGCAGCGCCCCGGCAGGAGCTTTGCCGCGCAGGGAGCCTGTCGCCGAAAGAAGCTGAACACCGATATATTTATCCGAAAGACTTGATTTTTGAACGGTTATTTGATAAAATTATGTTAGAGTTGGCGCTTTATGTTCTCTCCCCCGCCGGAGGCGGGGGAGAGAACCAAAGAATCTGCCATATTAATAACATCGGAGGTTCAGGAACTATGGATCAGAACAGTGCAAATCAGCTTGAACAGATATATGATATATGCGGCAGGATATATGAGGATATGTCCAGTAACAAAAAGACCGATCACGCCGTGCTTTTCTCATATCTTACGGAGCTCGGAAAGACCCTTGTCGGTGCTGACCGTGCGAGCTTCTGGAAATGGGA
>JAFZOA010000431.1 GCA_017550775.1 Ruminiclostridium sp.
CCGTACCACGGAACTTGAATAGTTTTGTTACAGACCAAACAACCTTTTTCAACAAGCTGGCACACCCCGCAAAAAAGCGGGGTGTGTTAGCTTGTTGAAAAACTCCGGACTTCGAGGCAGATAGTCAGCCCATTGCAGATAAGTAACATACGGAATGCGTGCAGGCTCAGCCTGCCGAGGGTCAAGGGGCGAGAAGCCCCTTGCGAGGGGATCAAAGGGGGCGAGGAGCCCCCTTTGCGGGGTTTGGGGCAGAGCCCCAACAGGGTTTGGGGCAGAGCCCTAACAGCGCGCAAGCGCTCTTGAAAAGCGAAGGGTGTTGTGAATGTGCATAATTGTGGAGTGCTGCAGATTGCTGCAATGTGCAAAATGTACAATCTTTAGCAAAAACTGAAAATTTCTTCAAAAACCGCGTCACTTTTTGGGTGCGAAAAACGTTTTATATAATAGAAGCGCAAAAAATGCCCCCCCTACAAACATGGCATTGCTTAATTCTTATCAGCCGTCCGCGTTCGGCAATTCGGCGCGGGCGGCACCCTCCATTAAATTTTTATTTCGGAAAGGAAGTATTTATCAATGAAGTTCAGACGCGCAGGTGCGGCGCTGCTTGCAGCCGCGTTATCGGCGACATCCATGAGTGTGTATGCACTCGCCGAGGAAGATCAGGCAATGAAGACCGCCTTGACATACGTCAAGCAGCGTATCGACATTCCCGAGGAATACGAAAAGTTTACCTACACCACTCAGACCGAAAACCTCAACACAAGATACCGCTTCACATGGGAGCGCACCGACGAGGAATCCAACACAGTTCTTGACCGTATCGTAGTTACTATAACCGGAAAGATCATCAAGTCGGTCAACATCTGGCACAACACAAGCTCGCCGTACTACAAGGAGATCGGTGTCAACGACACCTCTATCGTAGTCCCAAATCCAGGATATGAGGACGAATGGAAGCCGTCCTTTGCGAAGATGTCCGATAAGAAGCTTCTCGCGGCGGCAAAGAAGTACATAAAGCAGATCAACCCCACGATCTACAAAAACATCGAATGTGACGAGGACATTGATATCTCGCTCTACGGCAACGAAGCTACGTTAGGCTTCCAGCGCACAGCGAACGGTATTCCCGTTACCAACCAGCGCGGCAACGTCACGATAGACAAGAATACCGGCGAGCTTATCGGCTACTACTTCTACTCGTATGTGAACGGGGCGACATTCTCCGGTACAGACGGTGCTATCTCGCTTGAGGACGCACAGAAGGCGTACAAGGAGCTGTTCCCGGCGGGGCTTGTATATACCCTCGAATACGACTATACCGAGAAGAAATACACCCCTCACCTCATTTACAGCCAGACCAAGAACGGTCAGATCAACGCGTTCACCGGCGAGCTTTCAAAGTTTGAAGACTATGACAGTTACGGAGGCATTGGCGATGGCGACGATGATGTATACGCTGAAGAAACGGCTATGAACGATGACGTTAATCCCGGTACAGGCGGCGACGCAAAGGCGGTATCATTTACCGAAGCCGAGATAAAGATGCTCGAAAAGGAGAAGGATCTCATAAAGGCGGATGAGAAGCTCGAAGAACTCAAAAAGCAGGGTCTGTTCTATATCCCGACAGTCAGCGAGGTAACGTGGCAGAACAGCTACTTCGACGAGTACAACGAATGCTTCATGCGCAGCGTAAGCTTCACCGCTGACACCGATACCAAGTACATCGACCTCAACTGGGAGGACATACCCTATATCGAGGTCGGCAAGTACGACGTTTACGGAAGCTTCACCTATAACGCCGAGACCGGCGAGCTCCAGTCGTTCTACTGTTGGGCGGAAGACAACAAGTCGGGTATGGACGAGAAGGAGGCAGCTTCCACCGCAGACGCTATGCTTGACAAGATAGTAGGGAAGAAGATAGCCAAGAAGTTCGGCGATTTTGTGGTAAGCTATAAGAACACGACCTATGACAAGTACGACAGCAAGACCGGCAAGGGTATCGGCAACCCGCGTATCATCAGCATCACATTCGACGCGAACAGAGTTGAGAACGGTATAAACTGCCGCAACGAGAATGTTTATCTGACGCTCTCCAACAACGGCTATATCACCAGCTATAACATCAACTACCACCCCGAGATCGAATACCCCAAGCCCGAAAAGATCATCTCCGTCAACAAGGCTTTCAAAAAGTACTTCGAGCAGGTCGAGCTTGCTCTCAAATACCGCTGCGCTTACAAGACCGACGAGAAGAAGGTCGTTACCGCGCTCGTATATTCGACAGATCAGCAGCTCATGATCGACGCGTTCACCGGCAAGCGCACCAACTACAACGGTACCGAGATCACGGAGGCGGAGAAGGTGGGCGACTATACCGACCTTGAAAACAGCAAGTATAAGAAGTATGCGGAGAAGCTGAAAAAGTACGGCATCACGCTCATGGACAAGGACGGTAAGCTCAACGAGAACGAGACTATCACAGCAGAGGAGTTCTGCTCGCTCATATCCTGCATCGGGTTCTACTACAGTGACGATTCCATAAAGAGCGACGCCAAGCTTGACCGCAGAAGCGTTGCATACATTCTCGTAACAAGCAAATACGGCAAGGACATCGCATCGCTCAAGAATATCTTCAAGTCGAAGTTCAGCGATGTCAAGGACACCAACAAATATGTCGGTTACATCATGATCGCGGATGCTACGGGACTTATGACCGGTAAGGGTAATAAGTTCGACCCGAAGGGCGCGTTCACAAGGGGAGACGCTCTCATGTTTGTCTATAACCAGCTGTCTACCCCGACAACCTGCTAAACCTCTCATAAAATATCTCTATCTCAAAAGGCGACGGCGAAGGGCTTTGTTCCTTCGCTGTTGTCTTTTTATACTAATATCTTTTGCTTCTCCCCCGCCGGAGGCGGGGGAGAAGCACGAATGTCTATTTGTTGATATGATATTCGTATTATGGTTTCTTTCACTGAGCTGTGAGATAACAGAAAAACTCCCCGTATGCGGACAGCACACAGGGAGTTTTCCCGGTTTGGATATATTGTCAGAGGCTTGGCAAATTCAAACGGTGGATTTATTACCACCATTTGTATATTACCACAAAAAAACGACAATGTAAATAGGTTACATAATAAAAATATCACGATATTCAGATTTTTATAATTTCAGACAAATTTCAACACTGTGGGATATGCAGATTTATGTGAAATTGTTCATAGCGCAGCTAAACATGAAACAGCGGCAACAAAAGGTCAGGCAGAATAACAAATTACGCATAACGGCGCGGACAAGTGAATACAATCAAACAGAAAGAACTTACAGGAAAGGAAAGCATCAGAATGGTGATATACACAATGACCAGAAAGCAGATACTCCGTACAGCGGTGATAGTCCTCACCGCGATAGCCGCGACCCTTATCGTAGTGTTTGCGGTGTTCGGCTCCGTAACGGCCTCGGCGGACAGCTCCCGAAAGCCGGTAATGAGCGTGGAGCGCGGAGACAACAAGCTCGCCCTTACCTTCAACTGTGCGTGGGACGCGGGTGACACGGAAAAGCTGCTCTCGGCGCTCTCTGAGGGCGGAGCAAGGGCGACCTTCTTCGTGACAGGTGAGTTCTGCGACACGCACTCCGACGCTGTGCGGAAGATGAGCGCCGACGGACATTCCGTTCAGAACTGCACAGACAAAAACACGCACCTGAAGGGCATGAACATCAACGACCTTATCGCGGATATAAAGTCCTGCTCGCAGAAGATAAAAACGCTTACCGGCAAAGAGCCGACGCTTGTGCGCGCGCCGTTTGACGACTTCGATGACAAGACGATCATCACCCTCGAAGGCATGGGTCTGATACCGGTGCAGTGGTCCGCGGACAGCAAAGACCTTGACGACCCGGACGTGACCTCGGTGAAGAAGCGGGTGCTGGACGGAGCCTGCTCCGGAGCGATTGTGCTGTTCCATAACGACTGTCCCGTGACGGAGGAAGTTCTCCCCTCCCTTATAACAGCACTGAAACAGCAGGGAATGGAGCTTGTGCGTGCAGAGGATATGGTCTTCACGGACAGCTATACCGTTGATGAGAACGGGGTGCAGCACTATACCCCCGTTGTTTCGACAACTCTCCCTGTGATCTACAGCGATACCAACGCCGCACTGGATTCCGCGTTTGAGAAGATGAGAAAGAACCTTACCGTGCAGGAGATATACGACCTGTCATCGGTGGGGAAGGTTCGGCTCATCGACAAGATCAAGGCGTTTCTGAACGAGGACGAGGTGTATGCGATGCGCGAGGCGACATACCGCGAGCTTACCGACTGTTACCTTACCCTCGTCTATGCGGCGGAGCATTACGGCGCGGGCGGAACATACACCGACCCCCGGAATGAGGAGATACCGCAGATAATCCCGGTCACCGAGGACGACGATGCGCCCGTTATCCCCGATATCGAGGAGGACGAGGAGTACGGAGAAGCGGAGATAGTAAAGTAGCGCTGCTGAAAATTAATAATTAGTAATTGTAGTGTGCGCTTTGCGCGCGGATCTAAAAAGCTCCGCAGCCGCCACAATAACTGTAACCTGTAAACTGTAAACTGTAAACTAAAAACACAGTCCCTGTTTATCGATATGCGGGGACTGTGTTATTAAGCTGTGTTATTCGCCGATATCAACGGCTGTGATCTTGTAGTCCGTGATGATATAGAGCTTGTCGCCGCGTATCACCGGGACAGCCCAGAGCTTGGAGTCGTAGGTTATGCTCTCGGCAAGCTGTGTGAAGGTGGTGCCGTCGTATTTCAGCAGTACCGTGCGGACAACGTCGGAGTAGCCGTCAAAGTACATCGTCGGTACCGCGAACAGCGTTCCCGTCTCGTCCACCGCGATCAGCCCTATGTCTTCCTCGGCAGGGCTCATCAGGTATTTGAGGTTGTCGCGGGATGTCTCCTTGTCAAGCTCGATGATCGAGTAGGCAACTTCTTTGAGTTCGCCGTCGTACTCGTACAGCGACAGCCGAAGTCCCGCGCGCTTGCCGTCCGGGGCGGGTTCGGCTCTGAGTCCCGCGAGGTATTTGCCCGCGCGGATAAGCTTGTCGGTGTAGATGTCGGACGCTGCGATATTGGCGCTTTCCGGCTTGTCGCCGCTCATGTCAAGTCCGTACAGCATCTTCTGTCCGTCAGTGTTCTCGGTGACCACATAGGCGGTTTCGCTGTCCGACCACGCGATAGACTGCGCCTGCTCGTCGTGTATCTTTATGAGGGTGCCGTTCTTGTACGCGGTCACGGTCTTGTCGCCGTCCGCGCCGATCATGCCGCCTGCGCCGACACAATCCGCGCTGAAAGCATTGCCCTGATAGGAAGCCGCGCCGGTGACGTTAAGATTGTTGTCCAGCTCCACAGCGTAGGTCACGCCGTCGTCGCAGGTCACGAGCGTCATTCCGTCCTCGCGGAACAGCACCTTTTCACGGCTGTCGTATCCGTCCCAGCAGCCGCCGAGTACCGCCGCCGCGTTATCTGTGCCGATGGTGTAGAGTATATACACGGCGTTGTGCTTCGCACCGTCGATGACCGTTATGTCGGAAGCGGGTATCTCGTGAAGCGCGCCGTTTACTGTGTAGTACGGGTGAGCGGAAGCGTATTTACCGCTCTTTTCCCATTCCTTCGCCTGATCTGTGACAAAGCACGCCGCAACGGTGAATTTCCCGTTTACTATGCCGGAGCCGGCATATTCTCCGCCCAGCTCGTACTCGGCTTTCGCGGTAAGGCTGCTGTCGCAGACGGTGATCTTTGTTTTGGAGTCGTTGTTTTCCGCGATGTACAGGTCGCCGCCGATCGCAGTCATAGCGCGCAGATTCCACTTGTCAATGTGTAGGGACGGGGGCTCGCTGCCCTGAGTACCGTTTTCCACAGAGCCGTCTTCGACAGCACTGTCTTCGGCAACGCTGTCTTCGGTCTCGGTGTCGGATTCCTCTTCGTTTTCTGGAGCTTTCTGCGTCTCGCTGAGACCGAACGCGACGACAGCCATTTCCTTTTCAGAGCATATAAATGCGGTATCGTCGGTAAACACTGCGCCGCAGTAGGTGAAGTCGGTCACTATGTCGGTGGAGTACGGCTCGTCGGACGCTCGCAGATATCCGCCTCCTGCGGTAAGAGTCTCCCTTCGTGAGGAGCCTTCATACCGCTTGTCAGTCATGTCGTCGTAGGACGCGAGTTTTGAGAGCGTCACTTCATCGGAGAAGCTTTCCTTTTCGTCCGAGCCTTCCGTATCGGAGGATTCGGTCTCGTTCGTTTCCTCGGTCACTGCAGGAGCTTCGGGAGCGTTCTGTTTCGGCAGGAACTTCATTCCGACGCATCCCGCGATCAGAAGCACCGCGCATATCGCGCAGGTTATGATCTTGCCGCGGTTCACGCCTTCGTAATATTCGTCGTCGTCCACGAAATACTCGTTGCCCTTGTAGCGCTTTCTTCCGGACATTTCATCCGGCTCATTTTCTTCTTCGTCGTTTTCCTCGTCATCTGCGCGGGCAAGCGGCGACGGCACCTCGGGGTATGGGCGTGAGGGCAGGGGTGTCGCTTCGTCCGGCTCATCGGACCGGATATCCTCAATATTGACTTCTTCGCCGATGCCGTCAGCAGATTCGTTCTCTGCCGGTTCATCGGCTTTGTGAGTACGGGTTCTGTCGGACGAGAAATTGAAGCTTTCGGGACTGAGGTCAGTAGTATCGTCTTCCATGCTGTCGCTTGCGGAGTCGAACACAAGGTCAACGTTTGGTCTGTAACCGATAGTGGCATCCGCTTCCTCGTCGGAAATGCTTTCGCCGATAGAGTAATCGGATATTATCTGCGTGACCGAGATATCATTGCGCGGCGGAGCAGTCTTTATGACCGGTTCTTCCTCCGGCTCGTCCCGGAAGGTCGGTGTCTCCGAAATATACAGATCAGACCGTGCGGAGATACTTTCAGACTCGGGAAGGTCGTCCTGCATCGGATCTTCGCCCGGTTCGGACAGGTCGTCCGGTTCGGACATATCATCCGGTTCAAATATATCGTTCTGCGTATCCGACGGTTCGGTGTCCTCAGACCATACAGGCCCCTGCGTGACAGTCCTTTTTTTCGGCAGCGTCATATAGGGCTCGCGTGGCTCCGAAGACTTCGGGAAGTCCGGAACATACGGGGCAGAGAGATCCGTCGCTTTGTCGGCATCACTGTCCGAAACGTGTTCACCCACAGCGTAATCCCGTATTATCTGTGTGACGGAGGGGCTGTCCTTGACGGGGATAGTCTCTATCTCGGGCTCGTTCTCTTCCTCGTACAGATTTACGGAAAAAGGATCGAAACCGACCGGGGTTTCCGGTATTTCAGGCTTTTCCGTCATGGATAGCTTCTGCACTTCGGGTAATTTTTCCGGTGCAGAGGGCTTCTCCGGTGCGGTAGGGGAAGCCGGCTTTACAGGTGTGTCCGCGGAGGTGCGGCGAGGATTTGCGAGAACAGGTCTGAACGGGTTCACGACCTCGAACTGCTTTGTGGAGAGATCTACGGGAGCTGTACGAAGCGCTGCGATCTCCTTTGTTGCGGATTTGTCGGTCACTTCCGGCTCGGGCTGATCCTCCGGCTCGGGCTCCCTGTTCGCCCAGTCGTTTTGCTGTTCAATTATCCTTCCGGGTTTGCTCTGGACGCCGATCTCGTTGGCTGCTATCGCGGCGAACGGGTCTATGGGCTCGTCGTTATGCTCGTCGAACAGGTCATGAAGAGAGGTGTGGCTCAGCGGGTCGCTGTCGTTGTCGCGCGGGTTTCCCGGCTGTACGACAGCCCCGAGAGAAGTGCTGTCGTCATGCTGTCTTACGATATGATCCCGGTAGTAGCCCGGATGTCTGAATGTTCCGGGGGAATTCTTTATCTGGTAGTCAAGGTCGTCTTCGGTGATCTTGCTTTCTTCAAAGGAAAGCGGTTGGGTATACTTCTTGTCGGTTATGCCTATTGCCATCTGGAGCTCGGTTTTGGGCTTCTCGCGGCGCTTCCTTCTGTATTTCTCGCGGCGCGAACCGTCATAAAGTCCGGCACGTTCGTGCGCAAGACGGCTCTCTTCTTTGGCGTTGAGCACATTCCTGCGGTCGCGCACTGCCGTCAGCAGCTTATAGTAGTCGTTTTCGGTCAAAGGAGACTGATCCAGCAGCTCGATCAGCCTTTTTTTGGTAAGGTGAGGATTCTGCTCGATCTCACGGAAAGCGCTGTTGCTTATTCGGGTATTGCCGATGAGACGCAGGAACTCGCTTCCTTTCATCTTCTCGCCGGATATGACGGCGATGAACGTTTCTGCATTGAGCTGAGTCTGCGGTATATCTTCCTCTTCTGTACTTTCACTTACATACAGATCGTCGTCAGAGCTGTCGTAAAGGGAGTCATCGTCGCTTCCGGAAAGCTCGCCTGTGCTGTCGGTGAATACAGACTCGTCTTCTTCGACAGCAGACTCTTCCTCGAACACTTGTTCATTTTCTTCCGCTTCCGCCCGAGCCCGCTCTTCGGCTTCCGCCCGAGCCCGCTCTTCGGCTTCCGCCCGAGCCCG
>JAFZOA010000432.1 GCA_017550775.1 Ruminiclostridium sp.
GCGCCAGCGTGACGCTGGACCCATTCCGTCTGTTACTTTTCAGTAGCGGACGAGCTGTCTGCCTCGCAGTTCAGCGTTCTCCGAATTTAAAAACCGCCTTGCCGGAGCGATCCGACTTGATGCACTGCTCGATGCGGTCAAGATCGGATCTGTTCAGCCGCAGTTTGGAATAGTCTTTTCCGTGTCTAATGCTTTGGGCTTTGGCACGGTTTTTTATTGTAGGCGGTCTTTGCTTCAATTCGGAAAGAGTTCCGCCAGAAGACGGTAGTACCACGCCGCCGAGCCGGTGTACATCGACCAGCCCCCTCGCCCCTTGCATTCCGGCGCAGTGTAGATGTCCGCGGACATAAAATACGGCTCGTTGCGGTAGGAGATCCCGCGTTCCGCCGGATTCAGCGCCTCCGCAAGCCGCAGCGCCGTCTCCCTGTCTCCGCTCCGCAAAAACGCCAGCGCGAGCCATACCGCCGCGTGCGTGTACTGCGCACCGTTCTCGCGAATCCCCTCCGGATAGCCGCGCACATAGCCCGGGTCTTCCGACGAGTCCTCGTTGTACGGCGGCGTGAACAGCGCTATAAGCCCCGCCTTCGGGTCGTACAGCGCGTCATAAGCCGCTTTAAGCGCGCTCGCCCGCTTCTCACGGTCGGGAAGCTCCGCAAGCTCTGCGAACGCCTGCGGAAGAAGGTCTATCTCACAGCATTCGTTCCCCTTCGCCCCCATTTTCCGCCCGTCGTCATAGAACGCGCGGAGATAATAGCCGTTTTCAAATGCCTCGTCCTCACAGGCTGCGGCAAGTCCCGCGGCGCGCTTTTCAAGCTCCGAGGCATACGCGTCGTCCGCCCTCATACGCACAAACGGCAGGAACAGCTTCACGGTCATCACATAGAACATCGAGAGCCATACGCTCTCCCCCATGCCGTCCTCGCCCACACGGTTGTACCCGTCGTTCCAGTCCCCGCTCCCGATCTTGATGAGCGAGTGCGAGCCCGTCCGATAGCAGCGGTCAAGAGACTTTTTGCAGTGCACGTACACCGTCGCCGCAACACCGCTCTGCGTAACGCGCATATACCGCTCGTTCGCGCTTCCGAGTTCGTCGCCGTTGATGTACGGGACTTCCTCGTCGAGTATGCCGGTATCTCCGGTCACGCGGACATACTCCGCAGCCGCGTAGGGCAGCCACAGCATATCGTCCGAGCATTTCGTCCGTATCCCGCGCTTGCCCTCCGGGGTCTCGTGCCACCAGTGCAGCACGTCCCCCGCCACGAACTGTGACCCGCAGCAGCGCAGTATCTGGCGCTTTGCCGCCGAGGGCATGAAGTACGCGGCGGCTGTGCTGTCCTGAAGCTGGTCGCGGAAGCCGAACGCGCCGCCGTTCTGGTAAAAGCCGCTGCGGGCGTACATACGGCAGCCGAGTATCTGCCACGGCAGCCACACATTGAACAGGCGGTCGAGCGTGTCGCTGCCGCTGCTTATCGTCGGGTGCAGCTCATAGCGCAGCTTCATGTCCTCCGTGGAAGCCTTCTCCGCTATCCCGAGCATTTCCTCCGCTCCGTTAGCGCCGAAGCAAAGCACAAACCGCAGCTTCGTCTCCGAGTGCGGCGGTATGCGAAGCTTCGCGGTCACGGCGGCGCAGGAACCGGCAAAGCTTCTGACCTCGCCGTTCACCTCGCCCGCCAGGAACTGCTCGCGGTTGGTGGTAAGCGCACATTCCGAGCCGTCCGGCGTGAAGCAGGCTACCGCCGCCTCGCCGCCGAACTCCGGAGCCGCTTTGCCGCGTATGAAAATGCGGTTTGCGCCGCGCCGGTAGATAAGGGTCGCCCCGTTATTTGAGACGCTCCTGTCCCACGCCAGCACCGGCTCGATGTAGTACGACAGGGCGCACTGCTTATCGAGCTCGCCGGTGTTTCCGACCGTGACGGTGATTATCTTAGCCATGCCCTTTTGGAGCACGCCGACCTCGGTGCGGAACACAAGCTTTCCGATGCGGGAAAGATACTCCGCCCGCCCCGGCGAGAACACGGCGGTACTGCCGGAAATGATGTCGCAGTACCGCCCGAGCCCGCGCACGAGCAGCATTTCTCCGTTGTTGTCGCGCATGATGTCGTTGTACCACGGGGTAAGCTTGAATTCGCGGCTGTTAAGGGCGTAGGTGAAGCCGAGGGAGTTCTGCGAGACGATACAGCCGAACTCCTCGGAAGCGATGACGTTGCAGAGCGGGTGACCCTTGGAGCTTATGACGTAGCTGTCGTCGTGGAACCCCTCGGAAAGCCCGGTGTCGTAAGGCTCGCCGGGTATCAGCTCCATGAGCTTTGCCGGCGGACGGCGCTCTTCGCCCTTCCCGAACACATACACTGCCGAGCGCATTATACAGGCGAGCTCGTCGGAGGTAAGCTCGGAGTACAGAACGGGGTAAATGCACTTCTCGCCGCCGTTTTGCAGGAACAGCGCCCGTGAACGGTCGGCGAGACTGTCACAGAGCATCACCACATCTACCGGGGTCCCGCAGCCGTACAGACCCTCCGCCATGATCGCTGCCGCCTCGGCGCGCTGTTCGTCGCCGTTGAAGCGGTACACCGCTATGGGACGGTCGCCGCTGATACCGAAGCGCCAGAGTACGTCCCGCCCAAACTCCGACTTCGAGGCCAGTATTTCCTCGGAAAAAACGTTCTTACAGAGCATAGCCGGGAGCATACCGCGCGCGAGCCTTCCCGCAAGGGTAGATTTCGGGAGCGGAGAGACCGACGTGCCGTAGGGCATAGCCGGGTCGCCGTAGCCGTCCGAGGGGACAGCGGCGGGGTCGGCGGCGCGCACCTCAAGGGCGAGCGCGGTCACCTCGTCACGGGTCTCACCGCAGCACATGAACAAAGCGTTCCGGCACTCCGACGAGGCGGGTATGTCAAGCTTCATGCGCAGGAATATGCACGGAGAGGGTACAGATGCGCTGTCGGAGGTCTTAAGCCCGAAGCCCTTGGTGAAGTTCAGCGGCTCCCCGTAGGTAAGCACCCTCTCCCGCGAGAACGAATATACGGTCTCCCACGGCACGCGAAAGCCCGCCGCAAGCCATGTTTCCTTTCCTGTAGTACGGTCGCGCCGTTTCGCAAGGAAAAGCTTGTTCTCACTGTCATACTCCGGGCGCAGGAACAGGTCGGCAAAGGCGGGGTGCGCGATGATATCCGCTTCCGGTGCGAGGGCGGGACGGATATAGGCGTACAGCTCGGCTTCCCGGTCATAGGGGAGGGAGTTGTCGAACACGAAGTCGCGCACCACCGCAGCCCTTTCGCCGAACACCGAGATCTTCATGCCGCAGGACAGCCCCGCACATTCGGTATAGTACTCCGACGAGTTCTCGCTGAACACAACGCTGCGTTTTATCGGCTCACCGGTGTCAAAGGCGCTCATATAGAACGGCACCGTTACCTCACCCTCGCGAAGTCCGACGAAAACACCGTCCGGACGGCGCATATAGTCCCGGAAGGGGTAAGTCACCGCACGTCCGTCATACCGGTCGGCACACAGCCCCGTGTCCGACGCGAACACCGCGATACGTCGGTTGGCTATGACGTTGAACCGCGGGCGCAGGACATTGAACGTGTCAAAGCTCTCGCTGCGGTCATCGGAGGCGGTGCGGTCGCGGAGCTTCTCTATATCCACGACCACCTCGCCCGCCATGACTCTCTCTTCAAGC
>JAFZOA010000433.1 GCA_017550775.1 Ruminiclostridium sp.
GCCGGCAGTCGAGATATCCGTCGGGGTAAATCCAGTCCACGTCCAGCCCGAGAAGTATCGCCGTGTTTATGAGGCTCTTGTGCGAGTATCTCCCCGCCGCGATCCTGCGTTTTCCCGTGCGGGAGACTGCCGCATACAGCATAGCCTGTATCGCAAGCGTCGCGCCCCCGCAGGAATAGCAGGTCTCCGCCGCGCCAAACAGCCCTGACGCATTCCGCTCGCTCACGCGGACAATGCCGGAGCTGTCATAAAGCTCGTCCGCGCCGTTTATCTCGGTAATGTCGAAGGGGTGTACCGTCCCCTTTCCGCCCGGCATATGCAGGCGAACTGTGCCGCTTTCGGCGTACTGCGCTAAAAAATCATGTATCGGAGTTTCCAAATCCTTACCCTCCGTAATGTCGTAAAAAGCTCCCCGATCATCGAGAAAGGGGAGCTTTCATGTTGTTTACGAGTTTTCCGCTATAATGCTGCGGTAGCTGTCAAATACGGCCTCAACGACATTGTAATACTCGTCGAGCATCTGGTTGTACGATTCCTCGCCCTTTGCCGGGAAGTCGAAGATGTCGATGATGTTCTGTCTTGTGTCAACGCCGAAGCCTCTGTGGCAGTCGAATACGAATGTGAACTTGGACGGATCTATAAGATCGTCATAGACCTGCATCTGTTCCTCGGTGTAGGTAAGCTTCCACTTAGTCTTTCTGGGAGTGTTGCACTCGGGGCAAACCGCACCGATCTCGTCTCTCTCGCTGTCAAACTGGTGCTTGCACTCGGGGCACTTGATGTAGTAGTAGCCGCCGTTGTAGAGCTTCTCCTCGCGGGTCTTCTCAACGACTTCGGGGTCGGTAGCGTACATTCTCGAAGCAAGCAGGAAGGAAGCCGCACCCTGCGGGTTGAGAGCGCCTGCGGGAACTACATAGCCCGAGGTAGCGCCGTACATATAGTATGTGTCGGAGTTGGGGTCACGCGGCATAGGAACGGTCCTGATCTCGCCCTCGAAGTTGTTCTTGAACCAGATCTCCTGTCCGCAGGGAAGTGCCCAGTCGAGAGGCATTACAAAGAAGCAGGTACCTGTCCAGGAATCAAGTCCGTCGGGACCGTGCCAGCCTTCCCAGATAAGCTCTTCACGGGCGATCTTCTCAATGAAGTCCATAGCGCGCATAACGTTTGCGTCCTTCATGTTGTTGACGATCTGATTGCCCTTGAACTCGATAGCGGGTACGCCGGTAGTTGCCGCAAGCTGGAGACCGAGACTCTCGGGCATCGACAGCGGATACTTATCGGTATTGAAGTTCTTCCATTTGAGCATGAGGTCTTCAAAAGCGTCCCATGTCCATTCACCGGCAAAGTAGAGATCCATAGGATCCTTACCGCCGATATCCTCTATGCTCTGTGTACAGTATGTAACGCCGTATTCCGTTGCTGTTACCGCGTAAGGCCAGTAGTAGTGCTTTCCGTTGTAGCTGTAACGGTCGATAACTTCGCTCATATCCGACCATACGGGCGAGCTGATATCCAGCCAGTCGTCCATCGGCATGAAGCGGTTGTTGATGAAGTAGCTCGGGAAGTAGTCGTCGCCCATTCTCATGATATCCGGCGACTGACCGGACTGCATAAGAACGCCGAGTCTTTCAACAACTTCGGTGGAGCCAACGATCTCTGTCTCGACCGTGCCGCCGAAGCGTGTGGCATACAGCTCGGCGATATCCTTCTCCGGCTGGATCTGTGTGAAGTCAAACCAGCTCAGAACATGGCACACGCCCGCCGTCTTTCCGGACTCGTAAAGCTTGCCCGCGCCTTCCTCGTTAGTGGTATCGACTTCCTCGATATTCGCGAGATCTTCATAGTTGACCTCGGTGTCTATCGCCTTGTTCGGGTCCTCGGTGGTCGTTACCGCAGCAGTAGTTGTGGCAGCGTTATCTCCGCCGCCGCCGTTATTGCTTCTTCCGCCGCCACCGCAGCCTGCCGCGCCGATTATCAGAGCCGACGCGAGTACTGCTGATAACGTTTTCTTTGATGTTTTCATTGGGATACAGATCTCCTTTCATTCCGGTGTACTCTCACGACTTCGCACCGCTTATCCCCGGCGGAACCTCTTTTCCTTTTCCGCCGCCGTGCTCCTGTTTCCTGTCATAGTAACAACACGGAGAGCTTACCGCATTTGTTATGACAGCCCTGCCTTCAAGACAGCAGTAACCGTCCTTCTGATAGCGGCAATCACTGCCGCATACTATCATATTCATAAAGATCACAGCCTTTCGGTATTATTCTGCGGCGTTTGCCGCAGAATATCCGTAAAGCAGTGAAAAATATGTCCATTATTCGAACGGGTTCTCCGTTCTGTAAAGCATTCCCTTCGGACGTGCGAAAGCAATGTCGCCCACGCCGAGAAGCCTGAATGTCTCATACAGCAGCTTGCCGTAGTGACCGAACGCAACTGCGCCGTGATGCGGGTAGCGCTTTTCGATCAGGACGTGTCTGTAGAAGCGTCCCATTTCCTTGATAGCGAATACGCCTATGCCGCCGAACGAGCGTGTCTTGACATCAAGCACCTCGCCCTCTGCGATGTAGGAGCGCAGAACGCCGTCGGAGTCGCACTGGAGGCGGTAGAAAGTGATGTCGCTCGCCGCGATATCTCCCTCAAGAGTTCCGCGTGTGAAGTCCGGCTCGCTTCCCTCGGGTTCAAGCAGTCTGTGCTGGATAAGCTGGTACTTGACGGCTCTGTCCGCGCACATCTTGCACTCGGGGGTATTGCCGCAGTGGAAGCCCATGAACGTGTCGGTAAGGGTATAGTCGTACTTGCCCTTGATGTCCTCGTCGTAGATGTACTGCGGAACGGAGTTGTTTATGTCGAGCAGGGTAACGGTATCGCCGGAAACGCAGATGCCGATGTATTCGCTGAGTGCGCCGTAGATATCGACTTCGCAGGAAACCGGGATGCCGCGGCTTGCAAGACGGCTGTTGACGTAGCAGGGCTCAAAGCCGAACTGCGACGGGAATGCCGGCCAGCACTTGTCCGCGAACGCAACGTACTTGCGGGCACCCTTGTGCTTCTCCGCCCAGTCGAGAAGGGTAAGCTCGAACTGTGCCATTCTCTCGCTCATTTCGGGGTAGTATCTGCCCTCGCCCATTTCCTTTGCCATTTCCGCGCAGATATCGGGGATACGCGGGTCGCCGGCGTGCTCCTTGAAGGATACGAGCAGGTCAAGCTCGGAGTTCTCCTCGATCTCCACACCAAGCTCATAGAGTCCCTTGATCGGAGCGTTGCAGGCGAAGAAGTCCTGCGGACGCGGGCCGAAGGTGATGAGCTTCAGGTTCTTTACGCCTATGTAAGCGCGCGCGATCGGAACGAAATCCGCGATCATCTTTGCTATGTCGTCCGCAGTTCCTACCGGGTAGGACGGGATATATCCCTTGAGGTGGCGCATACCGAGGTTGTACGAGCAGTTGAGCATACCGCAGTAAGCGTCGCCTCTGCCGTTTATCATGTCGCCGTCGCCCTCAGCCGCAGCAACGAACATACACGGTCCGTCAAACTCCTTGGCGATAAGCGTCTCGGGAGTCTCGGGACCGAAGTTGCCGAGGAATACCACGAGCGCGTTGCACTCCTGCTTGTTTACGTCCTCAACTGCTTTGAGCATATCAAGCTCGTTTTCCACGGTCACGGGACATTCGTACAGCTCACCCTTGTAAGCCGCCTTTATTGCCGAGCGTCTCTTTTCGGATAGTGCGATCGGGAAGCAGTCTCTCGAAACCGCAATAATACCGAGTTTTACCTGCGGAATGTTTGTCATCATTTGTAATATCCTCCTATTTATTATTAATTTGATAACCGATTCTTACCTATCACGCCGAATAAGGCGTAAAGTCTTTTAAATAATGCCGTCCGTCAGTTATAAAAGCTTTCGGATCCCATGAAAGTACCTATAAACCAAATAGATTTTTGTCAAACAGGAAAGTCAGGATTTTTATTTAAGGAAGAACGCCTGACGAAGTACAGTATCGTTGTCGCCGCCGGAATAAAATTCCTGGAATACTTCAAGTCCTGTTTTATCGTCTATATCACAGTAATAATAAAAATCTGTCCAGTCATAATCTGCTTTTTCCAATGAACTGTATGTTGACTTCAGGCTGTTAATAAAACCGCCGTTATACTCATCCACAGGAAGATCAGCCATGATCATATCTACCTTTTTGTTCTTATCGAAAAAAACAGCGGCAACATGGTCATCGTCGATCATCGGATATGTCACATACGGGTTTCTGTCCCAATAAGTCCAGTCCATGAGTTCGAGCTCCTGTCCCAAAGCTTTTTCAATCTGTGAGAGCGACATGCCCATAAGAGATGTGTCTATACCAAATACATTGTTCTCATCAAGATACAGTTTCTCACACTTGAATGTTTTTGTGACAGTGGATGACTTGCCTTTTGAGTATCCTATGGAACTCTTTTTCAAGGAGGTTATGCGCACACTTACTTTATCGCCGTTTTTCAGATAGGGTATCTTCACTTTTGTGCCCTTGACGGTTTTCAGAGTTGTGTACTTCTTGCCCGGATATTTAACTTCAACCTTGTATGCGGAAGCACCGCTGACCTTGCTCCATTTTACTGTCATCGCGCCTTTGGACATTGATGTCCTGATGTTTGACGGTGCAGCAAGATCGTCTTTCGATGATGATGACAATGCGAGTGTAACAGAGCCTCTGTTATCATCCGCACTTACCGGCACTGCCGCAACGCTTGACACAAGTCCGGCAGCTATGATCGCAGCGACTGTTCTTTTAATACTTCTGTTCATGATAATTCCTTTCGATGAAGCGGCTCAATGCCTGTTTTGATTGTCAGAAAGATAAGATGACGTAAAAATGTTATGATTCAATGATTCCAGTACGGTTCGCGCTCGTGTATCTGCGGGCGCGTCATAAGGCTCCGGACACACTCGTCCGGCGTTTTGTCCTCATAGCATACCTTGTACAGCTCGTCGATTATCGGCGTGCGCGTATGAAGCTGCATCGCCTGCTTATACGCTATGCGGCAGACGTTGTACCCTTCCACGGTGCCGACGTTCGCCACCGCCTCCGCCGCCTTCATGCCCTCTCCTATCAGGATACCGGCTCTGTGGTTGCGGGAATGCTTGGAGGTGCAGGTGACTATGAGGTCGCCCACCCCGGCAAGCCCGGTGAAGGTCTCCCAGCTCGCGCCCATCGTAACTCCGAGCCTTGTTATCTCGGCAAGTCCGCGGGTCATTAGCGACGCTATCGTGTTGTCGCCGAGCTTCAATCCCTCGATGATGCCGCAGCTTAGCGCTATTGCGTTTTTGAGTGCCGAGGCTATCTCACAGCCCGCAACGTCGTTGTTGCCGTAGATACGGAAGGTGTTGGTCTGCAAGCGCTCCTGGAGATAC
>JAFZOA010000434.1 GCA_017550775.1 Ruminiclostridium sp.
ATAGCCAGGAAAAGGAAAGAACGCAGTATATCTGGGATGACAACAACCCTTCCGGAAACGGGAAAACCTCCGGCGAGGACGAGTCGGAAAGGACGGTCGCGGTTCATGAGACAGATACGCGCGAGCCGGAGCCGCAGAAGAAAAAGAGTTCAAAGCTCCCGATCATAATATCGGCATCGGCAGCCGCAGTTGTCGGAGTCGTTGCGCTGATATGGGTGATCGCGGCATCGGGCTCACAGGAAAGCATAGAGGTATCCGCCGATACTCCTGATGTAACGACAGTGGCAGCGACGACAACAGCGACAAAAGCAACGACGGAATCCCGGAACACAGTAGCTGTCACTTCGGCCGCTCCGGAGACCGGCGCCGATGATGTCACATGGGTCGATTACATGAGTTATGTCGATTTTCTCGGTAATGTGGGGAAATATCACGGAGATGTCAAAAACGGTTTCCCCCATGGTTTAGGACAGTTCAAGTATAATTCGGAAGATTCCGTAGTTGAATACAACGGAAATTGGGAAAACGGATTCCGCTGCGGTCAGGGAAAAGAAACAATATCGTACAGAAACGGCAATTCCTTTATAGGTGAAGGTACATTTTCAAACGATCAGTTAAATGGCGAGGCAGTCTGGACACAAAACTATACAGACCAACCCGGAATAGAATCTCAGACTTGGAAAGGTACATGTATCAACGACATTTTTAACGGTGCAGGCACGATAACCACCGTCTATTCAAGCGGCGATATTAAGGTTGATGAAGGAGAATTCACTGATGATATCCTTAATGGGAAAGGTACGACTACATATCATTACGCAGACGGAACAGGGGAGATCCTGAGCGGCGAATTCAAGAACGGAGAATTGGTCAATTATACTACAACCCCCATTGAAAACACTGCCGTAGAAAGCACCGACGCAAAAGATACCGTGCTGAACATTTACGCTTGGAACGAAGAGTTCAAGGGCTTCTTCGAGAAGTATATGCCCGGATATGACAATTCTGCAGGGACTCTTGACGGTGTAAAGGTAAACTGGACGATCGTTCCTTCCTATGATTTGGCATATCAGAACTCCCTCGACCGGGCTCTCATGAACAATGCTTCCGCTTCAAAAGAAAACAAGGTCGATCTTTTCCTTGCGGAGGCAGATTACATTCTCAAGTACACGGATTCCGACTACACGCTCGATATTTCCACTATCGGTTTGAAACAGGTCGATACAGAGTATCAGTATACCGTTGACGCGGCTACCGACTCAAACGGCAGGATAAAGGGTGTTTCATTCCAGTGCTGTCCGTCCGCGCTTATTTACAGACGTTCGATTGCTAAAGCGGTGCTCGGAACAGACGATCCCGATCAGGTGCAGGCAAAGCTTGATTCGTGGGATAAGTTTGACGCTGTAGCTGCTCAGGCGGATAAGCTCGGTTACTATATGACACCTTCTTTTGCGGAAACATACAGGGTATTCTCAAACAATACGAACTCACCCTGGGTCACAAACGGTGAGCTTGCCATACCGAATTCTATCAAGAAATGGATAAATCAGGCTGCGACATACGTTAAAAACTATTATACCTTGCCGGTGGGTATATGGGACTCGGAAAAGACTGATCAGATGTTCAAGAATGGTAAGACAATGTGCTTCTTCGGACCCGCTTGGTACTTCAACTTCTGTATGGGCAACGCTTATGATCCCGAATATGGCAGCATCGGCGACTGGGCTATCTGCAAAGGACCGCAGGCGCATTTCTGGGGAGGCACATGGCTTCTTGCCGCGAGCGGTACGGACAATCCCGCACTTGTCGCCAAGGTAATGAGAGCATTCACAGAGAACGAGGAGGTTTGTGAGAAGCTTATCCGGAATGAAGCTCAGTTCACTAACAACAGTAAAGTAAACGAGAGGTTCGCTTCCGACCCGAACTACGGCAATGCCTTTCTCGGCGGTCAGAACGATGTGGCAGTATTTGCGGCATTGTCAGATGACATAGTATGGAAAAATGCGACCGTTTATGATCAGGCTTGCAATGAGAGATTGCAGGAAGCAATGCGGTACTGCTTTGACGGGTATTACGGCACGGATGGAATACTGCCGAAATTCTATGAGCTCATCAAGTCGGATTATCCCTCGCTGAAAACGCCGTAGCGGGAACTGAGCTGCGGAAGTGCCGAGGGATCGGAGTACGCCCCGGTGTTTATCCTTTGACCAGCGCTCATGTAAAAGCCGGAATGTATCTGTCTCCGTCTGATACGTGGACAGATACGAAAATAATACTTTTGATATGAAAAACGATCGCATCGATCGTTTTCAGAGTTTTACAATTATATAAAGAGAATGTTAAGGAACCGCTGATTTAATCTTGCACGTCGCTTGCATTGCATCTTTAGCTGTCATCTTGCGCAAATTCTCCTTGACTTGCGCCAGCGAGCCCGCGGAGAATTTGTACAATCTGCCAATTAAATCTACAACGCAATCAACTCACAATCTTTAATCATAGTTTCCTTAATACTCGGGAGGTATATTATGGCATGGTATGATGAGGCGGTGTTTTACCATATTTACCCGCTCGGACTTACGGGTGCGCCAAAGCACAACGATTACGGAGAGCCGGTACACAGGCTGAATACGCTTGTCCCGTGGATCGGTCATCTTAGTAAGATCGGCGTGAACGCGCTCTATATCGGTCCGCTGTTTGAATCGGTAGGACACGGCTACGAAACGACGGATTACAGGAAACTTGACAGCAGGCTCGGAACGAACGAGGATCTGACGGATTTCGTGAAGAAATGTCACGAAGCGGGAATAAAAGTCATACTCGACGGCGTTTTCAACCATACGGGACGCGACTTCTTCGCGTTTAAGGACATAAAGGAGAAGCGCGAGGCTTCCGCGTACAGAGACTGGTACTGCAACGTGAACTTCGGCGGCAACAACGAGTATAACGACGGGTTTTCGTATCAGAACTGGGGGGGCTATAACCTTCTGGTCAAGCTCAATCAGAGAAATCCCGCTGTGAAGGACTATATCTGCGACGTTATCCGTTTCTGGGTAAAGGAGTTTGACATCGACGGCCTTCGTCTCGACGCGGCGGACGTGCTGGACTTCGACTTTATGAAGGATCTGCGCCGTACCGCGGACGAGGTAAAGCCGGAGTTCTGGCTCATGGGAGAGGTAATACACGGCGATTATTCGAGGTGGGCAAACGCGAACACTCTCCACAGCG
>JAFZOA010000435.1 GCA_017550775.1 Ruminiclostridium sp.
AAGCGCGCGAGCCGGAGCCCGTGCGCTTTGTTGTTGTGTTCTTTAAATGTTGATTATTGTGTCGTAAAGCTTTATAGTCTGTATCTCGGTCACGTCTATGACATTGCCGCGTGACGAGAGATAGGTATGGGGCTCCGCTGTTCCGTCTCCATGATTGTTAAACTGCATAAGAGTGCTGTTGCCGAAGCCAGATGTGTCCATGACCGTACCATCCTTATATATGAGATAGATCGGAACTTGGTAAATCGCACTGTTATCTTCATGTGTGTCGATCAAGTTGTCTAATGTGAAATACACATTCACACCGAACGGACTTATCCTTATATTATTTACGGTAAGATTCCTGTCGTCCGTAAGCTGCTTTGAGTATTCCGTATCAACGTCAAGTATAAGGTCATCGGGAACGGAAAGCTCTACATCGAAAGAAGCAAGATCCTTGTGCTCCTGTTTTGTGACATACTCCATAACAAGCTCCGCTTTTTCAAGACCCTCGCTCATATCAGTTATGAGATCTGATCTGCATTCCAGACCGTTCTCGGTTTTGGTGACACTATCGCTGCCTCCGCCGATGATAAGACAGTCTTCGCCGTTATACAGGCTGAACATTATCGGGCAGTTAATAAAACCGTCGTAGCCGTTCATGGAATTGTCGCCCGCCTCAGTCCTTTTGCGAAGCTCCTCGTCTGTTTTTAGCATTTCGCCGAACTCATCAAGCCGCCTGTTATTTTCCTTGATAAGCCCCTTCACCTCATCGGAATATGTGATGTCATACAACACATCGAACCTTGTTCCGTCAAAGGCGTATCCGTAGATTTGTACGGTATAGCCGTTGTATTCTATCGTCTCGTCGAGCGGGTGGGATATTTTTTGCAGTATATCATATCCGTTTCTCTCCCCGCCGTCTGTCACAGCATTTTCCGGTCTGTATTCTCCGAGCTGTTCGGGGTAGAAATCCATGATGTTGGTAACGATAGAAGTCTGCTGTTCCTTTACTGTGTCAAGGCGCTGCACGAACAATGAAGATATATCCCAGTTCATTGCCGCTCCCACCGAAACGGTAAGTGCCGCCGCTGCCGCTATCGAAGCCACGATAACGACAGGTCTCTTCATTTTAAATTTCTTCTTTTCCATATTACTCGCCCTTTCTTTAACTATCCGAATGAATCTGTCATCGTCGGGAAGTCGTGCAATACTGTGAGCCTCGTTTATTGAGCTTTCAAATATATTCCTGTAATCCATTGTCGCTTTCATTCCTTTCTTCAAGCAATATCTTTCTTAGCTGCTTCCTGCCTCTGCTCAGCCGTGCCATTACCGCGCTTTCGGTCGTTCCGAGAAGCTTTGCGATCTCCGCGGCATGGTAGCCCTCGTAATAGTGAAGATAAAGAACTGTCCGTATCTTCGGGCGCAGCTTGTTAAGGAGCTTCAGTATATCGGCATTCTTAACGCTGTCACAATACACTTTGTCTCCCGCTTCCTCAAGCGGGGCGGAAAATTTATACCAATACGAACGCAGAAGGCTTTTGCTCAGGTTTACGGTGCATCTTATGAGCCATGCACGGATATGCTCGTCGCTGTCAAATTCGCCATCGTATTTATACAGCTTCATGAAAACTTCCTGTGCTATATCATCCGCGTCGCTCGGATTTTTCACAAAGCACAACGCTGTTCCGAAAACAGTGCTTCGATACTTGCGCACGCAGTTTTCGAGATCGTTATCCGACACTCCTTCTCACTTCCTTCCGATTCCTGTTTGAAAGATCTTTCATATATAATACGAATGGGAAAGGCAAAACCTGACATTTTCGTAAAGATTTTTTATATTATTATACATCATTTTCAGAGCGAATGCAAAAAGCAGCCGCGTATGTATTATGCGGCTACTTTATTATCGGAATTTTTGTTTAGTTTTCGGCGCTTCTGCGCCGCGTTTTGGGGTAGGTCTCGGGAGGGCGCTCCCTCCTGAGCAGGTAGTACCGCGCAGTCTATGCAAAGCCCGCCGTTAGTCGGGATTTGTATAGCCAGCGGTGCTACCTG
>JAFZOA010000436.1 GCA_017550775.1 Ruminiclostridium sp.
GCGGCATGGGCGGTATGAACGGCATGGGCGGTCAGCAGTCCGGTATCTCCGTCACCGCAGGCTCGCAGATAGTCATTAAGGACGCTTCCGGCAACGTCGTTTACTCCGTCACAGCGGAAAAGAGCGCAGACAGTATTCTCTACGCCTCCGACGACCTCACCTCGGGTACATACACCCTCTATGTGAACGGTCAGAGCGTTGCTACGGCGACTGTCTCCACCGGCAACGGCAGTACCGGCGGCATGGGCGGCGGTATGGGAGCTCCCGGCATGGGCGGTATGAACGGTAACATGGGAGAAATGAACGGTAACGCCCCGGCAGGTATGCCCACAGGAAACGCGCAGAACGGTAACATGGGCGGAATGAACGGTATGCCGACAGGAAACGCGCAGAACGGCAACATGGGCGGAATGAACGGTATGCCGACAGGAAATGCGCAGACTGCCGTGAACACGCAGTCGAACACTCAGTCGAACGCGCAGTCGAACGCGCAGTCGTACACTCAGTCGAACACGCAGGAGACCGCTCAGATTTACGAAGCCTCGCGGAGATACCGCAACAGCACCCGGTACACCGACTCTGCGACCCGTGCGACCGTAAGCGGCAGCGGAGTATTCTACAGCGACGAGGTGCTGACAGATGCGGAGAAGGCTGCGGCGGCTCTCGAAAAGTACCTGAAAGAGAACAACGGCAAGGCGACTTTCACGCGTATCGAAGATATATTCTCCGAAGCGGGCTTCGACTACACCGGCAGGAACTTCGTGACCGTAGCCGACAGGACTGCGGTATGGTACGGCTGGTCTGACGAGGCGGTGGAGATACTCGACCGGCTCATAGCGGGGGGAAAGGTAAAGCTTACGGTAGACAGCGAGTCCTCCGGGAACGTGTCGAGACAGCTCTCCGGTGCGATGTCGAAGAGTTTGCAGAAGATGACGTGGGTGTATGCGTTCATCGAGCTTTGCTGAGTTCGCGGCGGCTTCCGGTATAAACGGTCAATTTCTGCGCTGTCTGCGGCGAAGGAGAAGGATAACTCCGAATGACAGTGCCGCCCCGAAGGAGAGACCCGCGAAGTCGAGCCACACGTCCTCGATCGCGGAACCTCTCCCGGAGAAGATCTGAATGGTCTCGTCGATGAAGCCGATGAAGAAGCCGAAGACGAGGGGAAGTGCGCCGGTCTCGATCTTTTCCCGAAGGTCGGGGGCAGTGAAGATGTGCGGGTAGCTGTACGCGCCGATGACAGCGCCCGCCGCGGCGTACTCGATGAAGTGCGCGAGCTTGCGGACAAAGTGGTCGGTAAGGGTCACGGGAATGTTCAGGAAGTCGAGGACGGACTGCAATATCTTCATGACGCTCATGCTTTCCTCGGCAGAGCTCGTGAGCGGTACGAGAGAGTGCCCCCAGATGAACAGCACCACCGCCGCGAGCAGTATCAGGAATGTTCGTAGTTTCATGTATCTCTCCGATAAGATAGTTATTGTCTGCGTTTCGCTTGGGATCACTGACGGAGTTATTATACCACAGCAGGGCTGGAAATGCAAGCGGAACTCAGAAAACAGCACACCCCCGTGCATTATCACGGGGGGTGCCGTCGTTTTTATAGAGAGGAGATGTATTTCACTGCTCCGGTAGCCGCGACTGCACCGTCTGCGGCTGCGGTAACAAGCTGGCGGACTGACTTTGCGCGGTTGTCGCCCGCGGCGAAGATACCGGGAACTCCGGTCTCACAGTCCTCGCCCGCGGCGGCATATCCCGCCTCGTCGAGCCTGATGAGCTTTGCGAAGTTCATGTTCTCCGGCGTTCTTCCTATCGCCACGAAAAGCCCGCTCACATCGAGGGTGCTGACTGTACCGTCGTTGTTCGTGACCTCGACGGCGGTGAGGCGCTTGTCGGCTATGAGCTTTGTCACGCGGCTGTTGTAGACGAACCGGACGTTCTCACGCTGTTTCAGTGCGTTTACGGTAGTCTCGTCGCCCCGGAACGCGTCTCTGCGGTGTATGAGATACACGGTCTCCGCGAGGTCTGCGAGATAGAGCGCGTCTTCGAGTGCGGTATTGCCGCCGCCCGCGACAGCGACTGTCTTGCCCCGGAAGAATGCTCCGTCGCAGGTAGCGCAGTAGGACACGCCCTTTCCGGTAAGCTCCTCCTCGCCGGGAAGTCCGAGCCTTCGGTTCGCGGAGCCTGTGGCGATGATGACCGCCTTGCCGGTGTACTCTCCGTCCGCGGTGACGACAGTTTTCGTTGCGCCGTCGTCCCGGATATCGACTGCCTTCTCGAAGACGAACTCCGCGCCGAGAGCTTCCGCCTGCTCGTACACCTTCGTTGCGAACTCAAAGCCGGAGATATGGGCGGCGGTGGGGTAGTTCTCGATGTCGGGGGTGTTTATGATCTGACCGCCGTAGCTGAGCGCTTCGAGCACGAGCACGGACTTTGACGCGCGGCGGGCGTAGATGGCTGCGGTGAGACCCGCGGGACCCGCGCCGATGATGATGATATCGTACATGGCTTATCCTTTCCCGTTACGGAATGAGCTTGATTATCTCGGACTTCGGTTTGAGACCGACGCTTCTCTTTACTTCCTGACCGTCGCTGAACACGACGAGGCAGGGGATAGAAGAGACGTTGTACTTATAGGCGAGCTCCTCCTGCTCGTCAATGTTTATGGACACGAACTTAACGTCGTCGCGCTCACCGGCGAGCTGGTCGATCGTGGGCTTGAGCATCTGGCAGGGACCGCACCAATCCGCGTTGAAATCGGCGATGACGGGCTTGTCGGAGCCGAGGACTTCCTTTTCAAATGTTTCGTTTGTAACTTCGATAATGTTCATGGTGAACCTCCTGTTTTAATTCATGTGAACGGCGATTTTGTTCTCTTACCCGCCGGAGACGGGGGAGAGCGTCATCGCTGCTGTTATCACATATCTTTTTCTATGTTTGCAAGTATCTTCGCGGTGAGCGCGAACATAGTCCTTGCTTCTTCCTCTGTGAGCCCTATACAGCCGCACATCTCGTCGTGTACGGGCAGAGCCTTCGTTCTGAGCGCGTCTCCGGCTTCCGTGAGGGTGACGGTGAGATTTCGCTCGTCCTCTGCGGAGCGGGTGCGGGTGATATAGCCCTTGGCTTCGAGCTTTTTGAGTATGGGGGTGAGGGTGCTCGGGTCGAGCAGGAGCGTTTTGCCGAGCTCTTTGACGTTCGAGCTTTTCATCTCCCAGAAGAACATCATGACGATGTACTGGGTGTAGGTGAGGTCGAGCTTTGCGAGAAGTGCGCCGTACTTCCGGGTGATCTCCTTCGCGCAGAGGTAGATAGGGTAGCAGAGCTGATTACTGAGCCGTAGCTCTTCGATAACGTCGTTCATATCAGTGCCGCGATATCCGCGCCCATGTCGTCCGGCTTGAAGGTGGGGTCATAGCGCTTAACCACGTTTCCCTCCCTGTCCACGAGGAACTTTGTGAAGTTCCACTTGATGTCGCCGGGCTTTTTGCAGGTGTTGCTTATAGCCGAGATAGTCTTCATTGCCGCCTTGTTCTTAAGTCCCACGATCTCTTCGTCGGGCTGTTTCTCCTTTATGAATGTGTACAGCGGGTGTTCGGTCTCGCCGTTCACGTCGATCTTGGACAACTGCTCAAACTGTGTTTTGTACCTTCCGGTGCAGAACTCATGGATCTCGTCGTCGGTACCGGGAGCCTGATGTCCGAACTGGTTACAGGGGAAGTCGAGCACCTCGAAGCCCTTGTCGTGATACTTCTCGTAGAGCTTTTCGAGCCCCTCGTACTGCGGTGTGAAGCCGCAGCCGGTCGCCGTATTAACGATGATGAAAACCTTGCCTCTGAGCTCCTGAAGGTCGAGCTCACTGCCGCTTCTTGTTTTTACCTTGTGATCGTAGATAGTCATGACAGATACCTCCTGAATTGAAAATATGGTTGTTCGTCCCGGGACTTACCGGAACGAGGCATTTAATACTTTGCTTACAAACTAATTATACCAAATCAATTTGCATTTGTCAAGAGTTTTTTGAAATTTTTTTTTGCTCTGGTCATAACGTCCGGCTTAATTGTGAAGAGCTCGGTGTAAAGCGTATTCTTCCCCTGTCTTCTGCGGGGATAATACAATTATTGTTTATGCAGCTTCACCGCATAATTTTCTCTTGACAAGTGACCGGAGTGTTGATATAATAGTATTGACTTGAAGGGGTGAAGATATGGCAAAACAGGGTTCCGAATTTTACGAAAA
>JAFZOA010000437.1 GCA_017550775.1 Ruminiclostridium sp.
CCCTCAAAAGCGCCCTGTTAACAGGGCTGGTTCGCAACTGCAAAGTAACAGCCGTATATCTATACTATCCAGCATACGAGAGCGTTTTTCCCCCTATTAACAGGGAGAGAACCACCACCCTATTTCAAGGTAGTGGTTTATCTTCAGCTGAAAACACGAACAAAACCGACGGTAACGGGCGACCCCGCTGCCGTCTCTTCATTTGTTGCGAAATGTAACTTTTGTTGATTAGTTTCAACCGCTGTATGCGGATGAACATACTCAACAAAAATCGCTTTATTTTAGGTATTAGCGCAAAACGGTACACCGAATTACGCTAATCAAAAAGACGTTATAATAACCAATTTCAAGGTTACAGATTTGTATGAATAGTAGAATCGAGTTTCGCTCAAAGGTGAAGTTACACGCTTCACTTCGCTGAAAATGTTAGCTTTCCAATACCATAGATTTTCCGGTAAATCAATTGACATAATACACAATAATAATCTTTATAGGAATATAAATATTGTAATATAATCTGAAAATAAGATATATTTCTCAAACAGGGGGATAATAAAAAGTTGTTGACTTTTGCCCCCTGTCTTGCTATTATATTCTTGTAGCACGAACGATAAGTGTATATTTAAAAGCCGTTGCCGTTCGTGTTGGCTCCTTGAAAATTGAATATGCCGATTTTTCCGTCAAGACCCAAAATAGCCTTGACCCCGAAATGTCGAAACGTGTCATCACGGGCAATATATTATTTTCGCAAAGACCCAAAATGCCGTCTCCTATACATATATGGAAGATATATGTCGCGGTCTCACCGCGTAAGCAATATGTACAAGGAGGATTCCATTATGGAAAACAACACCAAGCGCAGAATGCTCACCATTGGAGAGGCGGCTCGTCTGATCGACGGTATAACAGAATACCGCATAAGACAGATGTGTAAAACCGGACAGCTTCGTTCGTTCAAAGCAGGCAACAAGTTCCTTATCGCTGAGAACGATCTTATCGAAGTTGTTTTCGGAAAGTCCTCCGTCGCTATCGGCGGGGGCGAGACGTGATGATATTTGAAACTGTCAGAGAAAATATAAGCGTGCCGGACGCGGCGCAGCTCTACGGCATAAGCAGCAGAAACAGAAACGTCAGGTGCATCTTCCACGCGGATAATACTCCGTCGATGAAGTTGTACGACGATCACTTCCATTGCTTCGGCTGCGGCGCTCACGGAGATGTGACCGACCTCGCGGCGCAGATGTTCGGACTGTCAAAAATTGACGCAGCACGAAAGCTATGCAGCGATTTTGGTATATCGGATCACACATATATTGCTGCACCAAAACGGTGCATCAGACCTATGACGGAGCGGGAGAAGATACAGCTTGCGTTCGATGTCCTTACGGACTACGTCGCAATGCTGAAAGATTTCCGCACCGCCTACATCCCGTCCGCCGAGGACGAGAACCCCGACCCGAGATTTATCGAAAGCCTGCAACAGCTTGACTACGCGGAATACTTGTGGGATATGCTGCTCGACCTCACAGACGAGGAACGGGCAGCGTTCATCACAGAGAATACCGGACAGTTCCGACGCTATTATGACAGACTGAAACAGTTCGACAGATTACGACCAAAACTAAGGGCGTGTCAGATGAGTACGCCCCGGATAGAAAGGACAGCGTAATGGGTATTAAGGCAAAAAACAGATGTATATGGTATGACGGAAAAGATGTGTATGAAGTAGCGTTTTGTAACGAGTTCCTTAAAGAACACCCGATGAAATTCGTTGACGGAAAGTTCTACAATACG
>JAFZOA010000438.1 GCA_017550775.1 Ruminiclostridium sp.
ATATAAGGAAAAACGGAAAGACGGACAATACGCGCAGACAGACAGCGTATAAGAAAGCTTTCGGTATTCATCTGAACGAAGCACAGACACGGGAGCTTGTAGACGAACAGTTGAGGCGTGTGGGATGGGAAGCGGACAGTGTGAATATCCGTTATTCCAAAGGCACAAGACCGCAAAAAGGACGTAATTTCGCCATTGCAGAATTTCCAACGAGTTCAGCAACAGGAAAATTCGGGTTTGTGGACTACGCATTATTTGTGGGACTTAAGATGGTGGGTATTATTGAAGTTAAGCGAATGAGCAAAGACATCCCATCTGTACTGGACTACCAGTGCAAGGAGTACGCGAGCAATGTCCGGGAAGAACATGAACAGTATGTAATTAAGGATTTTGGAAAATATAAGGTGCCGTTCCTGTTCGCCACGAACGGACGTGACTATATAAAGCAGTATGAAGAGAAGTCAGGCATTTGGTTTTTGGATGTGAGAAATCCTTTAAATGTTGCAAAAGCACTTTCCGGTTGGTTTTCACCGGACGGTATTATGCAGTCTCTTGAAAAGGATATACAGGAAGCGGAAAACAATCTCGCTTCAACCGGTTACGAGGTATTGCAGGACCCCGACGGACTGAATCTCCGATATTACCAGATTGAAGCGATAAAAGCGGTGGAAAAAGCCATAGTATACGATAACAGGAGTGCGATTCTGCTGGCAATGGCTACCGGAACGGGCAAAACACGTACCGTTCTCGGCATGATATACCGTTTTCTTGCGGCAAAGCTGTTTAAGAGAGTTTTGTACCTTGTTGACCGCACAGCTCTCGGAGACCAGGCATCCGATACGTTTAAATCGGTACGCCTTGAGGATTTAAAAACACTGGACAAGCTCTACGACATAAAAGACTTGGGAGAAAAGGATATTGAAAAGGACACAAGACTTGCGATTTCAACTGTTCAGAGTCTTGTAAAACGGATAGTTTATAAAGATTCCGACAATGTGCCGGGCGCGTCCGACTTCGATTTAATAATCGTTGATGAGGCACACAGGGGATATATCCTCGACCGTGAAATGAGCGATGACGAGGTACTCTATCGAAATCAGGATGATTTCAGAAGCAAATACAGGGCGGTAATAGATTATTTTGACGCTGTAAAAGTTGCACTTACGGCTACTCCTGCTCTCCATACGACCGAGATATTCGGAAACCCAATATACACATATGAGTACCGTGACGCTGTTGTTGACGGATTTCTCGTTGACCACGACGCACCGCATCTTATTACAACGAAACTTACGGAGGAAGGCATCCATTTTAAAGCCGGAAGCGTACAGCCTGTATACGACCCGGTGACAGACACTATTATAAATGGTGCTGAGCTTCCTGACGATTTGGATTTTGATGTTGATGATTTCAACAAACGTGTTGTAAACAAGCCTACAACGGAAGCGATTTTAACGGAGCTGGTAAAGTACATTGACCCGAACGAGCAGGGCAAAACTCTCATATTTGCCGTTAATGACGCTCACGCCGATATGATAGTAAATATCCTCAAAAAGATGTACGCCGAACAGGGTATCAGCGAAGATGCCATAAGGAAGATAACCGGTTCCATTGAAAACGGCAGTCATAAGAAGATACGTGAAGCTATAAAGCGGTTCAAAAATGAGATTTACCCGAATATAGTCGTGACCGTTGACCTGCTCTCAACCGGAATAGACGTAGAAAAAATAGTGAACATCGTATTTATGAGGCGCATAAAATCGAGAATCCTGTTTGAACAGATGCTCGGTCGGGCGACCCGCTTATGTCCCGAAATCGGAAAGACCCATTTTGAAATATACGATGCGGTAAAGCTGTACGACGCTATTTCGCCGTTATCGTCCATGAAACCAGTTGTGGTGAACCCGTCAGTGACCTTTGAAACCCTTATAGAAGGCATAGACAGCCTTAAAACCGATGAATCGAAGTGCAATCAGGTGAATATGATTGTTGCGAAGATTATGCGTAACAGAGGGCGTATATCGGATGAAAGCCGCGAACAGTTCAAATCCCTTACGGGAGGAAAGTCACCGGAGGAGTTTGCCAATGAGCTGCGTAATGCGCCAATAGATAAGGCTGTTGAAATCATCAAAGCGAACAGGAACGCTTTTGTATACTTAAAGGGAGATATTTTGTCCCGTTCCGAGATTATAAGCGATATACATGATGATGTTGTAAGCCATGAACGCGGTTACGGCAATGCGACAAAGCCGGAGGACTATATTAAGGAATTCGGGGATTTTGTTAAAAATAACCGAAATCAGGTAATGGCGCTTAATATTATAGCCACAAGACCGAAAGACCTTACACGCCGGTCTTTAAAAGAACTGAAACTTATACTCGACAGAGACGGCTTCAGTGAAACCAAATTGCAGACAGCATGGCGCGAGATGACAAATGAGGATATAGCGGCAGATATTATCAGCTTTGTGAGGCAGCAAAGCATAGGAGACGCCCTTATAAGCAAGGACGAGAGAATTCATAATGCCATAGAGAAGCTGAAAGCGGCACATCCTCAGTTTACAAAGGTGCAGCTCAACTGGCTTATGAGAATTGAAGAATATCTTAAAAAAGAAACTGTCCTTAACCGTGAATCCTTTGATTCGGCGGCATTCAGGAATAAAGGCGGATACAATGCGGTTAATAAAGCGTTTGGGAACAGTCTGGACGCAATTATTGATGAAATAAATGAGTTTATGTATTCCGCATAAGCTGTAACCAATATTATACGGAGAATAGAAATGACAAACAGTGAAATAGTGACAAAGCTCTGGAACCTCTGCAATGTGCTTCGTGACGACGGCATTACTTATCATCAGTACGTTACGGAGCTTACATACATACTCTTTCTGAAAATGGCTAAAGAGACAGGCGCGGAGAGCAATATTCCCGAAGAATACCGCTGGGATGTGCTGAAATCAAAGGACGGTCTGGAATTAAAGAAATACTATGAAAAGCTGCTTCAGGAGCTTGGAGAAAACGGAAAGGGACGTATTCAGGAGATATACAGCGGAGCGAGGAGCAATATAGAGGAACCCGCGAACCTGAAGAAAATCATTACCAATATTGACGGTTTGGACTGGTTTTCGGCAAAGGAGGAAGGTCTCGGAAATCTGTATGAGGGGCTTCTTGAAAAGAATGCGGGAGAAAAGAAATCAGGAGCGGGTCAGTATTTTACGCCGCGTGTTCTCATTGATGTTATGACGAAACTCATAGACCCGAAGCCGGGTGAACGCTGCAATGATGTTATATGTTAACCGAAAAAGTAGAGATAGAAATACCAGCTGAAATAGTTGCTTTTACAGTAGTTGGAGATGAAAAGAAACAGCAAATCAGGAATGCTATGCTGGTTTATCCGTATATTCAAAACGGAACAATATCTCATGGGCGAGCAGCGCAGATGCTTGGAATTTCGAAGATTGATTTGATTACGTTATATGGAGAAATAGGGTTACCGTATTTCAATGAAACTGAAGAAGAACTTGAAACAGAAATTGATCAGGGCATATAAAATGACAAATGGATGGATCGAAAGGGGAAAGAAAATGTCAGTTGAACAGTTGGAATTTGCTGTATTTTGCATCGAGAATCTGGCTATTCGTCTAGATGAGAATGCTAAGAATTTATATATTGCATTGACAGAAAAAAGTGATATTTTATATAATTACATTGTTCCATGTTATGATTTTTTACATACGCAGGATAAGGAATATATAATTGACGATATTATTTATGTGATGAAGGAGAAGAGATTGAAAATATGATAGTTTATCATGGTTCAAAAATAAAAGTTTCAAATCCGGATATCTATCACTCACGAAAGAAAGTTGATTTTGGCACGGGCTTTTATTCCACACCGTTATATGAACAGGCGAAAAGTCTGTGTCAAAGATATTTGAGAACAACAGGAAAAGCGTTTATTTCAAAATACATTTTGGACGACAAAGCATTCAAAGTGTGTAAAGTATTGAAATTTGAATCTCATTCGGAAGAGTGGCTGGACTTTATACTGTCATGCAGACGGGAAAAAGATAATACAGATTACGATATCGTAATGGGAGGAGTTGCAAATGATAATGTGTTTGACACGGTAGAACTGTATTTTGAAAATCTTATTGACAAAAAAGAAGCAATAAAAAGATTGTAATATTCAAAGCGAATTATCAAATATGTATTCGTACACAGGAAATAATAGATAAATATTTACAGTATGAAGGAAGTGATAGATTATGATCGCAAATCCAATTTTATTACAAAGAAAATATGCGCGTGTTATAGTTTTATTTGCGGAAAAAGCACAGATTACACTGGAAAAAGCATTGGATTTTTTTTATCGTTCAACTGAATATCAGCTTTTAAGAGAAGGTGTATCAGATTTGCATTGTATGAGTGATGGATATTTGGCTGATGATTTGCTGGAAGAATACAAAGCGTTTAATATGCTGGCAGGTTGACAATTAGGAAAAAAATGAAAAAAACAGATAAAACCAACGTAATGCGGTTACTGGATGAGAAGAATATCGAATATATCAGTCATACTTACAATGC
>JAFZOA010000439.1 GCA_017550775.1 Ruminiclostridium sp.
GAACACCTCTTCGAGTTTTGCTTTTACGTCAGATGGCGAATATCCCAGTTCTACCAACACATTACGCACGTTAGGCTGTGAGAGAGTCTGCACGTTGTCGTTGACAGTTGTAATGTTAGTGTTCTCCGCCTGGGCTGCCGCGGTGCGCTTGCTGATGAATCCGCGCTGACTCTCGTCAAGACCGGAGAACTTTTCGAGCAGGACATAGTAGTAGAAGTACCGCTGCTCTGTCGTGTCGGAGATCGAGAGCGTGTTCAGAATATTCACGTTGTCTCCGCCGGCATTGACATAGCGGAAGAAGTTCTTCTCCTTGAAGATGACCCCCGCGAAGAGAGCGTCGAACATGGCTTTGAGCTGCTTGTTCGCGTCCTTCTCCTTGTTCATGACGCTGTCGCACTCCTCAATAGCCGCAACAGCCGCGTTGTAAACGCCGAGCATCTGCTCCGTGTACTTCCATGCGCCGTAGGTGCGCACATACGACTCGCGGAGCTTGTCGGTATCGGTAGCGTTCATATAGTTCACGGGGTTGAGCGAGAACAGCACGTTCCCCGTTTTGAGTTTGTCGATGATGTCGTTGTACTTCTGCTTTGCGTCCTTAATGGTCGCGGGTCTTGCGGGGTCGTAGGTGATAGCTTTTACCATGTCAACGGTGAAGCTCTCGTCGTAATGCACATTACCCACATTGTCGATTATGCCGAGCTCGAACGCCTTGTTGAAGACCTCACGGTTCGCCTCGTTCTCGCGGTGTACCTTCTCGGTATTCTCGGTCACGGCCTCCTTCGGGCGGAGCGTGTCGTGTATCGGGCTCGGGAGCCTGAACCAGTCGGTATCACGCAGACCGCTGTATGTCGAGTAGAGATGCTGTCCGATCATATTCGCGTCCTTTGTGCCGCCGGTCTCGGATACGAACGAGTAGTAATCCGACTCGAACAGGTGTACGGTGTTGTGGTGAGCCACCGCGAGACCCGCGCCGAATGTGAATATGGAGATACGGTTGGTGTACGGGCTTACGATCTTGTGTCTGGAGAGCACCTCGTCCTCGTCCGCCGCAGCCTCGATAGGTCCTGCCTGATTGGGTATGGAGGCGTACAGTATCTCGGCGGTATCTGTGGAAGTGGAGCAGGGGTACATGATGTTCGACCTTGCGCGAAGCTCCTTGAGCAGCTCCTTTGCCGCGTCCGCGCGGGAAGCGGAGCTCGGATAGCGCGCCTCGAAGAACTCGCTCATAGACTGGCTGAGCGTCTCGGAGAAGTGAGCGGAGATGCTGTCGCAGATAAAGGTGGAAACGTCGAAGTCGTCACGCGACTTGGAGTTCTTGAACTCATTGAGGAATCTGCGGAGAATATCCGACACTGCGTTTTCGAGATCCACCGCACTTATCTCGTCGTTGAGCTTTTCGAGCACGTTCTGCTCGCTCTTGATGTCGTACATCTTCCACTCGTAGGTCTTGCTGAGACCGGTGGTAGCGTTCTCAACGCCGGTAACGATGTTGAGGTTCTTCTCGCAGACCGTGCGCAGGTAGTCGAGAATGCCGACCATGTTGTCGATGAGGTCGTTGAAGTAGTTGCTGATGCGGGTGATAAGCTCGCTGTACAGCTTTACGATGTAGTCGCAGCGTAATGAATCCGCGCGCTTGGTGTAGTACTGGGAAATGAGGTTGTAGTAGTCCTTGCGGAGCGACGATGTGAGGTCGAGGGGCTTGTTGATGACGTTGCGGTAAGCAAGGTCAGCCTTGTTTTTGAGCTCCATGAGCTTCTGGGAGCTGAACTCCGCCTGTAATCCCATTTCGTCGCTGATGCAGGTGCGAAGCTTTTTGAGCAGACAGAACTTGTCTTCCGAGCTTATGAGGCTCGCGATATAGAACGGACCCTCCGCGCAGTTGCAGAAGCTGAGCTCCGCCGCCTGCTCGAACTTGCCGAAGAAGGTCTCGATAGCGTCCGGCAGGAAGACTCTGTAGCTTTCCTCCACCTTGTTGAGCCATTCGTCGCCCAGATCTTCAACGCTGCGCTTGTTGACTTTCAGAGCCTGACGCGAGAATACCGGGTTCTCTATGCCGCCGTCGAACAGTGACGGACGGTGCGAGTCGAAGTAGGTCTGCACCGAGAGGTTGTCGAGTCCGATCGTGCCGAGGAACACCATTCTCTGCTCGTTGGATGGCACGTTGTTGTGGAGTTGGTTCATGTGTGCGAACACCTTGCCCGAAAGGTATTCGAGGACTTCGGACTTCGGGAGTATAGCCGCCGAAGCGCCGACGGAGGAATACACGTTGAGCATCGGGTACTGGGGGATGATTCCGGCGAGCGCCTGGCCGAGGTTTACGCGGAAGGAGTCGATGCTGAAATCGCCCTGGCTGTCGGAGGAGGAAATGAAGTTACAGATACCCTCCGCCGCGATAGACAGGCTGAACTTGTACTGCTCGGCGGGGTTTTTGAGGACAAAGCCGTCCTTGCCGCTTGCCGAGACGAACAGGCAGGTGTCGTAGGGACGCTCCGTGCTTATGGTCTCGAAGGTATCGGAGTACTTCTGCTTGAAGGGGTCGAACATATGGGAGTGCATATCCATGAGGTATTCAAGCTCCTGGAGCGCCGCGAAGCCGTTGCGCTTGATATATCTCTGAATGTTCGGGTCGTCCACGCGGGAGAGGTTTACGTCGGGGGTGAAGAGAAATCCCATTATGTCGAAGTTGCTCTTGCCCTGACGGTTGATGATCTCGCGGACTATGTAGGGTATGTCGATGAAGGTCCCGCTTCCTGTACCGCCGCTGATACCGGAGAGAATGAAAACCTGGAGTCTCTGGTTGGGCATCATTCCGGTAAGGAGCTTCTGCACGTTGGTGGTTATCGCCTTCACGACTGCGTTTATGGAGTTGAACAGCAGTATTCTTCCGGACTGGCGGATACCGTTCGCGCCGTCGTCACCGCCGCCCTTAACCTTGGTATATATTCTCTTGGGGTCGTCGAGCCATTCGCGCACATACGGCGGGATAAGGTGCTCGTTTGCGAGGAACCGCTCAACGGACGCGGATATGGAGACATACTCGCCAACCGCGAAGCGCATCTCGCCGTCCTTCTTGTCGGTCTTCTTCTTGAAGTATGTGCTGTCGGAGTCGATACCGAGGATACGGATATTGTTCGGTATCGCGAGAGCTTTGTTGGGCGCGTCGTCGGGAAGCTTGAAGCGCTTGTTGATGAGCTGTTTGGTGTAGAGCAGGGCGTCCATTCCCGTTCCGCCGAGACCGATGATAAGCACCGGATTGCCCTTTGCTTCCACCCTTATCTGCGCACTCGACATCGAACCGCCGAGGTCAACGCTCATCAGGGATATGTTTTCCTTCTGTGATTCCGAAATTCTTGACATAATATCCTCCAGAATGTTTTATTTACACTTTTATGATACAGATATTTCCTTCGCAGTCAGATCTGCGGTCTATACTTCCCGGGACGGCTCATGTTCTGAGGTACTGTATTACCAGCATATTGCGTGAGCCGGTGGTCTTGTCGCTGTATGTGACGGTAAGGCGGTTCGCGTTCGAGAGTATGACATTTCTGCCGAGAGTTATACCGCCGCTGTATTCCACGTCGCCGAGGTTTGAAAACCGGACGTCGCCGCTTTCTGTCATGCTTATCGACACGCCGGAGATAACCGCTCTCGGTATCGCGTCTATGCGGTCGGAGCTCTCATACAGCGCCTTTACCACATCTGTGAGCATGACCTTGCGTCTTCCGGGAGCCTTCTTTGCGAAGTCGTAGTATGCCGGCATCGAGGTAACGCCGTCCTTGCTTACCATTACCGCAAGTCTTCCGGAGTACATCCTGATGTGATCCTTCTGGTGCTTTATAAACAGAAAGACGATCAACGCTACCGCGAGCACGCTTCCCGCAATGATGAGTATGAGCTTCAGCGGCCCTTCCGGCTCGATGTAAGCTTCCTCGCCGGGTGCGAGTGTGATTATATCGCTTCGTATGTCTATGTTGGTGTTGTAGAGGCTCACCTGTGCGGTGTATGTCCCGTCTCCGGTAAGCTGGTACTCGCCCCTGAATTTACCGTTCTCGAAGGTGAGCGGTATGTCCCACGACTCCCCGGTATCCTCGTTCCGGACTATGCCCTTGCCTATGAGCTTTTCGAGCACGTTATTGTCGGTAATGGGTTCCGAGTTGGGGTCGGTGAGCGTTGCTATGAATTTGAGATTTGTGTCCGCGCTTACAGCCTTGTTGGTGTAAAGTGTGTAGTCGATCCTGTAGTCACGGGTGAGGATATAGTTCACGTCCACCTGAGTGTCCTTCGGGGATTTGACCGAAAGCTTCCAGCTGCCTGTCTGCGGGTAGTAGATCTTGATAAGCGAGTAGTTCTCGTTTCTGGAGATAGCCGCGCCTGTATCGCCGAATGCGACTTCATTGCCGGCAGTATCGTAGAGCTTCACGTCGTCAAGGCCGCCGGAATGCATGATAACGAGGTTCGCTTCAACTACGGAGCTGTCGTCGATAGCGAAGTTCACATCGTGGTATTCGCCGTCGGAGATGAAGTTTTCTATCACCTTTGTTTCCGCGCCGGTATGACGGACGTAGATACTGCTCAGTATCTCGGACAGGTTGCTCGCACTGTCGGTCATGTAGGTCTTGTCGGCGTAGGTTTCGGCGGATATGCGGTTGAGCTCGGGCTCGTCAACGTCACCTTTGGCGTTGAGACCTATGGTATAGATCGGTATTCCGGCATTTTTGGCGGCGATGATACCGCTTGTAAGATCTTTTTCGGAATCCTCGCGGGTGCGTTCCTTTTCGTTTATGTTGAACGCGGTCCTGCCGTCAGACAGGAACACTATGAACTTGCCGTCTCCGCTGTATTCGTCGGACGCGAGCATATTCACGGTGTAAAGTACGGCTTTTCCTATATCTGTCTCGCCCTTAAGTTCGCCGAGACTGTTCACCGTTTTTTTGAGCGCGGCTCTGTCCGTTTCCGTATTGATCGGGATAGGTGTCTGTGAGTAGTTGATCTCGTTTCCGAACAGCACAAAGCCTATTTTTGTGTGTTCGAGCGTACACAGGTCGGCGAACAGCTTTATGGCCTCAAGTCTTATAAACTCAGGGTCGCTGTTTTTCATGGAGCGGCTCGAATCCACGAGGAACACGACATCTACCTCGCCTGTGGTCGCGCCGACCGCGCCTGCCTGGACAACGCCGAATGACGTTATTACTGTGATGATGAGAACGAGTAAAACCGAAGCAAATCTTTTCATTATACTATCTCCTGCCATAATATGACTTCATATATATGTCTCTGCCGGTATGGCAGCAGACTATCTACTATATTATACATCATACAGACAAAAAAGTAAAGTATTTTTTGCGTTTCTGCCGAATTTTATGAATTTGTAATAACAGTTTTGGTGATATTGACTGTCGGCTGCCGATGAGCGTTCGGCGATGAGCGGTGAAAGAAGAACAAAGCCCCCGCAGACATCGTTGGTCTGCGGGGGCTTTTGTGCTGTTATCAGCTCTTGAATTTGATGTAATCCGGGTTTGCGTCTCTCGAAGCAGCCCATTTTTCGTTGCAGTCCTTGAAAATCGCCTCTACCTCGCTGAAATCCTTGCCTTCGAACGCGACTTCCGCGATCTTTGTCTTGAAGTTATCCTTGCCGCCTGCCCATGTTGAAACTCCGGAGTCGGCGCTGATAGTATCCCAGACACCCACAAGTCCTTCGGGAGCCGGTGCGGTGGTGAACATCCAGCAATCTGCGAATCCGCCGAGGTATTCGGGCATCTCGCCGTTTCTCATGGTCGGAACGCCGCCTTCCTTCTGTGCGAAGCCGGATTCCTCAACGTACCAGGTGATGTACTTCTTGCCGAGCTCCTTTATGTTGTCGGGGCTGTTCCTGTTCACGCCGTAGCAGTAATCCGCTCCGATCTGAGCGAAATGTCTGTCGTCGAAGGAGAACGGAACGGGCATAAAGCCGATATCATCGGGGTTGGGACCCGCCTCGGCAAACTGCGACACAGCCCATGAGCCCATTACCATAGTCGCGATCTCACCGCGGTTTATCATGCCCTTGCAGCCTTCCCAGTCGGAGTTGCGCGGGTCGGGCTCGATGAGAGTCGGGTCGCTGAATATATCGTACATCAGCTTGTAGGTCTCATAGTACGCGCCGCCCGGTACGAACAGATCCTCGCCGTTTATGAGGATATTGTTCTCATAGTCCGGGTCGCCGGATGCGGAGATGACCAGCGATGCCCATGCTACGAGCGTCCAGTCCGCCGCCGCGAAGTTGGTGTAGTACGGTATAGCGTCGGTATTGTCGCGTATGAGCTGCAGATCTTTGAGGAACTCCTCGGGTGTCTCCGGGAGCTCGGTTATGCCCGCGTCTGCCCACACCTTCTTGTTGTAGCAGATACCGCCCGCGACGGTACACATCTGCGGTATTCCGTAGACGGTGCCGTTGTACATCTTCTGGTCTGCGCAGTTGTACTTGTTGTCGATCTCCCCGTATGTCCCGAGGGGCTCGAAGTACTTTTCAAGCTCCATGAGCTTTACGAAGTCAGGCACCATGAGCACGTCGCCGTAGTCGTTCGCGGCGAACTTCTCCGCCATGGTAGCCTCGTACTCGTTTACACCGATGTATTTAACTATGCAGTCGTTTTCCTCCTCGAAAGGCTTTGTGATCTCTGCAAGGCTTCCGTCGCCTACTCTGTCGGTGCGGTGGGTGTATACGGTGAGCACGGGTTTTTCCGCGTCCGGAACGGTCTCCTTTGTCTCCGCAGGAGCAGCGGTGGTGGTGGTCCCGGCGGCGGTCGTTGTTGTAGCGGTGGGAGCCTGACCTCCGCAGCCGGTCAGAAGCAGCGCAAGTGCGGAAATAAGCGCTGTGGCTATAGTTTTTCTTTGTCTCATAATTTTCCTCCTTAAAACTTTATCGAACGCAAACGGGTCTCGCTCCTCCCGCATCCTGCGGAAAAGCGCCGGTGATGTTGTGTCCGGCTGATACTTAGTGTGTGCAATTGTTTGCGTAATTACATTATAGACCAGTCTGCCGGTACAGTCAATAATTTTTACATATTTTTAACGCCAGACTAACAATATTTGTGCATAATAACAAACGGAGTGGAACATTTTTGGTACTATTTAAGCCCCGATGCGATGCTTTCGGGAGCCTGAAAATATTGACACGGCAGGCTGTATATGGTATAATTGATGTAAAGTTCGGTCGTTTAACCGACAAAAACATAGAATATCGTAAAAATCTGAACGTATCTGTTTCCGCCGGAGGCAGGGACAGATAAAAAATACTTTTGCGGAGGTGCAGACATGAGCAAAACATTGGTAGCATATTTCAGCGCGACCGGCGTTACGGCAGAGAAGGCAAAGATAATCGCGGAGGCGGCAGGTGCCGACCTGTACGAGATAAAGCCCGTGGTGCCGTACACCAAGGAAGACCTTGAATACAAGAACAAGGAGTCAAGAAGCAGCAAGGAGATGTCGGACAAGTCGTTCCGTCCGGAGCTTGCGGATAAGAACGCGAATGTCGAAGCCTACGACACCATATTCCTCGGATTTCCTATCTGGTGGTACATGGCGCCTACGATCGTCAACTCGTTCCTCGAAGCCTATGACTTCTCGGGCAAGACCGTGATCCTGTTTGCCACGTCCGACGGAAGCAGATTCGGCAACACGATCAAGTTCCTGAAGGGAAGCGTTTCCGAGGAGACCGTCCTGAAGGAGGGCAAAATGGTGACAAATATGCAGCCGCTCGTCATTTCCGGTTGGGTAAAGGAGTTCGGACTGCAATGACCCGCAGATAAGCGTTTCTGACAGACAGAAGCCGTCCGGACGGTTGTCGGGCGGCTTTTTTGTGTCTCCGGAGACCTGTATTATCCGGATCCGGGACGGGAATATATACTGCAAGAAAACTGATTTATGTCAAAATGCACAAATTGAGATCAATTTTTTTAATAAAACAATGAAATTCGGCAAAAATACTTGATTATATGTTACATTCGGGTTATAATATAGTAGTATGGCGTTCTGTAGTTACCGGAACGTATCTTTTGAGCGGGGGTGATCTTACGGAAGAAAAGAATATGTACTTTTCCGACTATGCGCATAATGCGTACCGTCACTTTGTCACCATTACCCGTCACAGGACTCTTGTCATGCACTACTGCTTCAAGGCGGGGCTTTATAAACAGGGGCTTCTGCACGACCTGTCGAAGTATACTCCGGCGGAGTTCATGGTCGGTGTGAAGTATTTCAACGGCACGCGAAGCCCCAACACTGTCGAGCGCGAGCGTATCGGCTACAGCGCCGCGTGGCTCCACCACAAGGGGAGAAACAAGCATCACTTTGAGTACTGGATAGACAACAAGCCGGACGGTGACCGCTGCATGGCGGGTGTAAAGATGCCCGTGAAGTACGTCGTGGAGATGTTCTGCGACCGGATAGCGGCGTGCAGGGTCTATCTCGGCGACAAATACACCGACGCGTCCGCCTACGAATACTACGAGCGCTCGCATAAGCACTACATGATACACCCGGACACCGACAGGCTGCTGAGGCGGCTCCTGCTGATACTGCGCGACTACGGCGAGGAAAAGGCGTTCGCCTACATACGCGCGCGGGTACTTAAATGAGCTATGGAAATAATACTTGGCGCGGTAGTTATAATAGTGCTGCTTCTGATACTCGGCTTCGGGATAGATGTGGTCATTCTGGGGATAGTGGGCGTGATGTGCCTGATATCCGCAGCGTCGGAGCTTCTGTTCCTGTATTTCGCGGTGCGGCTGATGCTGTCGAAAAAGCGCAGCGCGCTGTTCTCGCGGATAGGGCGGACGGAGAAGAGAAAGTACGACATCGCTTTCTATATGGTCGGCGACGCGGAGCTGCCGAACGTGTTCCCGGCTGAGGTGGTGATGAAAAACCGCCTTTACAGCGCCGACAAGCCCGTGAACGTGCGGGTCGATGTGGGAAAAAAGTATGTGTACGACCGCAACGCGCGGCTCACGATAGTGCTCGGTGTACCGCTATGCACGTTCCTTTGCGCGGCACTCGGATTTGTGGTGTACGCGATGCTGGTGAATTTTAAACTGCTTCTTTAAAAGTGAAGCATAAGGAGATAAGACATAATGTTTGCGAAGATACAGAGTATCGGGCTGTTCGGGCTCAACGCCTTCCCGGTCACCGCGGAGATAAGCGCGTCACAGGGCGTGCCGTCCGCGGAGATAGTGGGGCTTGCCGACCAGTCCGTACAGGAGAGCAAGATGCGCATAAAGTCGGCTATCGATAACAGCGGCATGAAGCTCGGCGCGGTGAAATGCGTCATCAACCTTTCGCCCGCCGGAGTGAAGAAGACCGGCTCCGGCTACGATCTCCCCATACTGATAGCAATGCTTACCGCCGCGGGGTACGTCCCCAAGGAGCTCGACGGCAAGGCGTTCATAGGGGAAGTCTCGCTGGGCGGGGAGCTTTGTCCGATCAACGGCGCGCTCGCAATGGCGGTGGAGGCGGCAGAGAACGGCATATCGGAGCTGTACTTACCGTTCGACAACGCGGCGGAGGCTTCGGTGGTGAAGAATATCCGCGTGTTCGGCGCAAAAACGGTGCGTGAGCTTGCCGACCACCTCTGCGGAAGGAGCCTTATACAGCGCACCAAGCCGCTCGAAATAACCGAGGAAAGCTATAAGACCGCCCTCGACTTTGCCGACGTAAAGGGACAGGAGGCGGTCAAGAACGCGATAGAGGTCGCGGCGGCGGGTTTCCACAACCTGCTGATGATAGGACCGCCCGGCACCGGAAAGAGCATGATTGCCAAACGCATACCGACGGTGCTCCCGAGGATGAGCTTCGAGGAGAGCATCGAGACCACCAAGATACATTCCGTCGCGGGGATACTGTCACCTACAGCCCCGCTCGTGACGCGCCGCCCGTTCCGTGATGTGAGCCACACGGCTTCGTCCGTCGGACTTATCGGCGGCGGGAGCATACCCAAGCCCGGCGAGATATCGCTTGCGCACAACGGGGTACTGTTTCTCGACGAGTTCCCCGAGTTTGACCGGCGGGTGCTCGAAACGCTGCGGCAGCCGCTCGAAAACGGCGAGATCACCATTTCGCGCGCGGCGGGTTCGGTGAAGTACCCCTGCAACATAATGCTGGTCGCGGCAATGAACCCGTGTCCGTGCGGGAATTACGGCTCGCCGGTCAAGAAATGCACCTGTACACAGCAGCAGGTCGCGCGATACCTCGGAAAGATAAGTCAGCCGATCCTCGACAGGATAGATATCCAGACCGAGGTGTCGGCGGTGAAATACGAAGACCTCGCCGGAAATGTGAAGAGCGAGTGCTCCGCGGCAATGGCAGAGCGCATCGCAAAGGCGAGGGAGATACAGAGCAGGCGGTTCAGAGGCACCGGTATAACCTCGAACTCCGGCATAACGCCCGACCTGCTCCACAAGATATGCGTTCTTGACGAGAAGGCGAGCGCGTATCTCAAGCTTGCGTTCGAGAAGACCGGACTCTCGGCGCGCGCTTACGACAGGGTGCTCAAAGTCGCGCGCACCTGTGCCGACCTTGACGGCTCGGAGCTGATCTGCAAGCCGCATATCGCCCGCGCCGTGAGCTACCGGAGTCTTGACAGAAAGTACTGGGGAGGGACACTTTCCCTCTCATAGCCTGAACAGAGGGATGAAGAATGGAACAGCTTAGAATAAATATGCTCGGTGACTTCTCCATTTCATACGGGGATAATGTCATCACCGAACAAAGCAAGCGCTCCCGCAAGATGTGGACGCTTCTGCAATTCATGATCGCCAAGCACAACCGTGATATCTCACAGAGCGAGCTCATTTCGCTGCTGTGGGGCGACAAGGACAGCGATAACCCCGTCGGTGCGCTCAAAACGTCGCTGCACAGGCTCCGCGCCTGTCTTGACAGTCTCGGGCTTCCCGAGGGCGTGGAGATAATAGTCAACTCCATGGGGACATACTCGCTCAACAACCGGCTTGACTGCTACATAGACTTTGACGAGTTCGACGCGCTCTACAAGAAGAGCCTTCTTGCGCAGTCCGAGAAGGAGAAGACCACGCTCTACCTTGAAGCGATAGACCTGTACAAGGGAGATTTCCTCAACCGTTCCCGCAACGAGAGCTGGGTAACGCCGATCACCAACTACTACCACTCGCTTTATCTGCGTATTGTGCATGATACCATAGAGATACTGTACAAGCACAAGTACTACTCTGAGCTTATGAGCGTCTGCCGCCGTGCTTTCGAGATCGAGCGCCTTGATGACAAGATACACTATTACTATGTAAAGGCGCTGCTCGACACCGGTGAGACCTCTGCCGCAAAGCAGCATTATGCCTATGTCATGGATCTGTTCTACAACAAGAACGGTATCAATCCGTCTCCGGAGTTTGTGGCGCTCTATGAAAAGACCGTCAAGGACGACAACGCCTACAACGCGGATTTCGGTATCCTTAAGGGTCAGCTCGACAGCATCGACGACGGTATCGGCGCATACTACTGCGAGTTCGCGTTCTTCAAGCACGTCTATCAGCTTGAGATACGCGATGCCCAGAGAAGCGGCCGCCCCACCAACCTCTGCCTGCTCACGGCGGTGTCCAAGTCGCAGGAGGAGCTCGAAAGCAAGCAGCTCAACCGCATAATGACCAAGCTCTCCGACTGTATCAGCACTTCGCTGCGTTCGAGGGACGTGTATTCGCGATACAGTGCGTCACAGTTCGTCATGCTGCTCACCAACACCACCAAGGATCAGGCGGCTATGGTACTCGACCGAATCCTGAAGCGCTTCAAGCGTGACAACCCGAAGATAGGCTGTACACTTCTGTACAAGTTCGACCGTGCCGGCAGGAGCGAACCTCCGTCGGACAGAAAACCGTCCTGACGGCAAGGGAAAGGAAGACTTCCGAAAGGAGCGCAGATGAATTACAAGACCATTGAGGGCAGCGCCGAAGACCGCTTCATTGAGAAGAACAGCGAGTTCATAGGCTATCTGCGCCACACCGAGACCGAGCAGGAAGCGCTCGGCTTCATAGCGGAGATACGCGCCATGCACCGGAAGGCTACTCACAACTGCTACGCCTATATCCTCCGGGAAAACAACCTGTCCCGCCACAGCGACGACGGTGAGCCCGGAGGTACGGCGGGAGTGCCGATATACGAGGTGCTGCGCAAGGAGGGGCTTACCGACGTTACCTGCGTGGTGACGCGCTATTTCGGGGGAGTGCTGCTCGGGGCGGGCGGGCTTGTCCGCGCGTACACCAAGGCGGCTAAGATAGCCTGCGACGCGGC
>JAFZOA010000440.1 GCA_017550775.1 Ruminiclostridium sp.
CTGTTGTATATACAAAACCTCGGAAATGCCTGTTTCAAGCATTTCCGAGGTCATTACGCCGAAGATCAGCGGCGGCTCTCCGTTATTGCCTTTACGATTTTTCTGCCCGATTCCGCAAAAATGCTGTGGTTCTCTTTTACATAGCCGGTATCTTCATTTCCCGAAGCCTCTTCAAGCTTCAACGCCTGCGAAGATAATGACTCTGCTCCGATCATTCTCGCGTTGCTCTTGAAAGCGTGTACCTTGATATTGTAATCGTTCCAGTTCTCTTCCGCGATAAATCCGTCGAGCGCCGAAATCTTTTCGTCGAATGTTGCCGCGAATTCATCGAGCAGTTCGGCGTAAATGCTCTCGTCGTTCGCGCTGTACCCGAGCCCGGCTTTCACATCGATGCCTGCGCTTGCGAGCTTGTCGCTGTCGTAACCGCTTCTCGCGTCTTCGGCCGCGGAGCTTTCATTGCTGTCGTCGGGATAGAATTCCATGACTTCCTCATCGTCGGACTGCGTGAATCTTCCGGAGCCTGTTTTATGTGCAGCATCATCGGTTTCCGCTTTCTCCGTATATGCGCTTTCGGGCAGATACTTTTTCAGCTTTTCAACGAGCTTCTTGACTTCAATGGGCTTTGAAAGATAATCTTTGAATCCGTCTTTGAGATACATCTCCCGTGCGCCGACAACAGCGTTTGCCGTAAGCGCGATGACCGTTGTGCACCCGGGCACGAGGCCTTCGCTTTTAAGCTTTCTGAGCGTTTCGATACCGTCCATTTTCGGCATCATGTGGTCGAGGAATACTATATCGTATGTTGCGCGGCGCATATAACCGATGGCTTCTTCGCCCGAGGACGCCATATCCGGCTTGATGCCGCAGAGTTTAAGAAGATTCTTGGCGACTTTAAGGTTCATTTCGTTGTCGTCAACGAGAAGAACGCGCGCTCCCGGTGCGCTTATCACATCGGCTTTGTCCTTGCGGTCTGTATGGTTCTTCATTCTCTCCTGAAGATCGCCGATAGGTGTCGGGTCTGAGATCTCCTGCTCAAGCACGAAGTAAAACTCCGAGCCCTCACCGTACCTGCTTTTTACCTGGAGACTGCTTCCCATCATTCTGAGCAGGCTCGTCACAATGGAGATACCAAGTCCGGTACCCTCAATATTGCGGTTGCGAATCTCATCAAGTCTTTCAAAGGACTCAAAAAGCCTGCCAAGATCTTCGTCCTTTATGCCTATACCCGTGTCTTTTACCGAAACGTGAAGCTTTATGCTTTTCGCGTTCATTTCCGCCGCAGATACGCTGAGTGTCACAGTACCTTTATCCGTGTATTTCACCGCGTTCGTGAGCAGGTTCATAATGATCTGTGATACTCTTATATCATCTCCGAAAAGCGCACACGGGAGCTTCGGGTCGGCTTCCATGACGAACGAAAGACCTTTTGAATCCGCGCGCTGTATGATAGAGTGATAAAGGTCGTTGAGCAGGGAAGCCGTATCGTATTTTACCGGCACGAGTTCCATTTTGCCGTCCTCTATCTTCGAGAAGTCGAGTATGCTGTTGATGAGGGAGAGAAGCGTGTTTCCCGCGGAATCGATATTCGTTGCGTATTCAAGGATATCGTTGTCCTTTGATTCCCTCAGTATCATCTCGTTCATACCGAGCACCGCGTTTATAGGCGTTCTGATCTCATGTGACATCTGCGCGAGGAACTGGCTCTTGGCCTGACTTGCGATCGCGAATTTATCCGCAAGCTCGATCTCTTCGGTGATGTCGGCGAAGACCATAAGTATGCAGTACGGTTCGCCGTAGGTGTCCTTTACCGAGTTCAGCTTTACGGAATATGCTTTTTCTCCCTTCTTGTCCCAGAGACGGGTGGAGTAAATGTCGTTCGCCCCTTTTTCAAACATGGTGTTGATATCCGTTTCGCTGATGCTGAACAGATCGCGAAGCGTACAGTTCTTTCCGCCGGCAAGCCGGTTTTCTGCATAAGAGTTCATAAGCGCGATATTCCGGTTCGTGTCAAACACGATAACACCAGCTTCTATGAAGTCGAATGCACGCTGGGTGATGTTCCCGACGGTGACATCAAATGAGTTGATTACGATTGCGCCGTACCACATGACTATGGTGCAGACAGCGCCGCCGAGGCCCGATGTTGCGATACCCGGAAGCCCGAGAGCGGGGAACAGCGTATCCGGTATCGTGAAGAAAAGAATGGAGAAGTTTGCGATAATAAGTATAGACAGAAATTTCCGCGAACGTTTGATCTTTGTTCGTTTCATCCAGATGAGCGCAAGTACGAAAAGCAGAACGAACATAAGTATCTCATAAATGTTGTGGACAGTACGGTTGAACTGCATGTCCGCATTTGCGTACCACCTTGTGTATCCGTCGCCGCGGACAAAAATATCCACGTCCTTGTGTGAATAGACGATAAGATCCGTCACGGACATTGCAGCGACGGCTATGTGTATCAGCAAGGCTTTTCGTTTGTGTATCCCCGACATTTCGGTCACAAGGAAGGTTTCGTTTATGAGAAAAGCATCAATTGCGACAAGTCCGACTATGCGTATGCCCGCGCACGCCGAAAGCTCGGTCGTTACGCCGAGAACAGCGTAGCTTAAGCACCACAGTGCGGAAAATACGCCGTAGAAAAGCATATAGTATCGTATATTTCCGGCGGAGCCCCTGTTCCTCATATAGAAGCTTACGCCCATTACGCCTGCTATGGTGCCGGATATCAGCAGTGCGCAGTTGTTGATTATCCATATCATGGATATGTCACTCTTCTTTCGTTCTGTTTTGTATATTTTTTTTATCTCTGTATTTAATTCACCGGGATAACGGTAAAGCGGCAATTCATTGTATCAGCCCCGCATCCGTCAGGAAGATCATACCATACTATTATAACATAAAATGCCGGAAACTGCAAGAAAATATTGAATCGGTTTCCGTTCTTCGTTCACCCGCCAATCCGGAGCTGATTCTGGCCGGTAAATTTGGAGAAAAAGACGGATATACGGCTCCATAAACAGGTATGCACAATCGAACCCCCCCGCACAGCTTCTGCCGCACGGAGGGGTATTTTGTGGTGCCTGTTTTTTATTGTAGAGGTAAGTTTTCGGGCTATCCGACCCGGTTTTGTGTTTTTCAGCTTAAGATCCATGCTACTGTGGGAGTGCCTAACATTACCACGATCGTAGCTGCGAATAAGAATGCAGTCATTTCTCCGTTCTCCTTTCTTAAGACTTGATGATCGTTTTTTTATCAGAGTACTGTTGCTGCAACGATCGCGATACCTGTAAGACATACAGCTGCTATTCCGCAAAGTATCATTTCTTTTCCTCCTCCCTGTCGGGTTTTCCCTTTGTTGTGACTTCATTATATCACACCGA
>JAFZOA010000441.1 GCA_017550775.1 Ruminiclostridium sp.
AGACCATACATACCGTGTCATGATTTTGATGAGATAAAGAACTGGATAACCGATCGCCGTGAGCACGCCCTATGGTGCGCGGACAGGTTCGCGTTCCCGATAGAAAAGGATAATTTAAGCTCTGTGCTGAACGGTTTCTCGGAGAAATACAAGGAGAGCCCGTTTGTCGCTACGGACGACACCGGAAAGCCGGTCGGGTTCTTCTGCTATTCATTGAACATTGAGACGAATGAGGGCTTGCTGACATTCGTTATGGTCGATCCCGCCGAGCGCGGAAAGGGATACGGCAAAGAGATGATACGGCTCGCTCTTAAGTATGCGTTTGATATCACCAAGGCAGGCGCGGTGCAGCTTATCGTGTTTACGGCTAATCCCGCAGCGAGAAAATGCTATGAAAGCGTCGGATTTACCGAAAGACGCATGGAATCGACCACGTTTACATACGGAGACGAAGAATGGGGAAGATGCAATATGGTGATAAATAAGAATGAGCAGCCTGTTTGAGAGCACGAAGAATACGCGGGCTATCCTCAAAGACAGCCTTCGTTATATCAGAAGCGATGTTCCGGCCGCAATTACCGACAAAGAGCGGCAATGGCTCATAGATAACGGTGTATTGACTATAATTGATCTGCGGGACGAAAGTGAGCGTTTGCAAAAATCTTGTCCGCTTGAAAACGACAGTGCATTTCACTGTATGAAAATGCCGGTTACGGGCGGGAATGAGATCCCCGCGCTGCCGGAGGAAGTTCCTGCTTCCTACCTGAAAATGGCGGATGAGACAATGGAGCACATCGTTGACACGATAATGGGCGCAAAAACGAATGTTTTGTATTTCTGCAATGCGGGAAAGGACAGAACCGGCGTTGTGTCCGCGATAATACTTGACAGGCTCGGTTACGATAGAAGCTATATTGCCGGTGATTACGTTATTTCGGGCGAAAACCTCAAAGATGAACTTGAAGGTTATGCACGGAAGAGTCCCGGTATCCGCATAGATGTAATAACGCCCCGTGCGGAGTATATAGAAGAATTTCTAGATATGTACAGAAAAGTGAGGTAAGATAAATGATATTGTCAGATAAGACGATAATAAAAATGCTAAAGGAAAAATCGCTGGTCATCGACCCGGTGACAGACGAACAGATACAGCCGGCGAGCGTGGACATCAGGCTCGGAAACACATTCAGCATCGTCGATGATACTCCTTCGGGTATTATATCGCTAAGCAGCGAGATCAGGTATAAAACGATAACCGCCGATAAATATCTGATACTGCCGGGGCAGTTCGTTCTTGCGACGACTATGGAATATTTCGAGCTTCCCGACGACCTGACAGCGTTTGTCGTGGGCAGAAGCTCACTTGGCCGCATGGGTCTTTTCATTCAGAACGCGGGCTGGGTGGATCCGGGGTTCAGAGGCGAGATAACGTTGGAGCTGTTCAACGCCAACCGCTGCGCTATCGAGCTCCAGAGCGGCAGAAGAGTAGGTCAGCTTGTGTTCGCACAGATGGACGATAAGGCACAAGTCCCGTACAACGGCAAGTATCAGGGGCAGAGAGGTGCCACCGGTTCAAGGGTATTCATGGATAAAGACAGACAGTGAGAACAGTATAAAAAGCATAGAAAGGCAAGACATTGGCAAAGATAAATCTGCTCGATAAGAGCGTTTTTGAGCTCATAGCGGCGGGCGAGGTGATAGAGCGTCCCGCCTCCGTGATAAAGGAGCTCGTTGAAAACTCGATAGACGCCGGCGCAAAACACATCACCGTCGAGATAAAGAACGGCGGGTCAAGCTTTATGCGCAT
>JAFZOA010000442.1 GCA_017550775.1 Ruminiclostridium sp.
GTCGGCGCATTTGCTCCGAAGGTCGGCGGAGCTCCCGCAAATGTCTGCGCGGCGTTCTCGCGGCTCGGCGGGAAATCGAGGCTGCTGACCCAGCTCGGCGACGACCCGTTCGGACACAAGATCATGCATGAGCTTGCGGAAGTAGGGGTGGACACCGGCTGTATCTCGCTCACGGAGGAAGCGAACACGGCGCTCGCGTTCGTGTCGCTCGGCGAGAACGGAGACCGGACATTCTCCTTCTACCGCAAGCCCTCCGCGGATATGCTCTACACGCCGGAAAGCGTGAGGGAGGAATACTTCGACGACGTTTTCGCTCTGCACTTCTGCAGCGTTTCTATCGGCGACTTCCCGATGAAGGAGGCGCACAGACGTGCTATCGACATCATACGCGGCAGGGGAGGTATAGTAAGCTTTGACCCGAACCTGCGGTTCAACCTCTGGGACATCAGAGAGGCGCTGCAAAAGGCGGTGAGGGAGTTCATACCGCTGAGCGACATTGTGAAGCTGTCGGAGGACGAGCTGGAATTTGTCACCGGCGAGGACGATATCGCAATGGGCGCGCATACGCTGTTCGAGCAGGGTGTAAAGCTTGTTTTGTACACCTGCGGCAGTAAGGGCGCATACGCTTTCACGAAGAACACGAACGCGTATTCTCCTGCGCATAAGGTCGAGGCGGTCGATACTACGGGAGCGGGTGACGGCTTCACGGGGGCGTTCCTCTGGAAGCTGAGACAGATATGCCCGGAGCGCGGCGGGCTCGGAGAGATACCCACGGAGAGCCTTACCGGGTGTCTCGGATTTGCGAACAAGTTCTGCGCTATGAGCGTTCAGAGAAAAGGCGCGATAGCATCTTATCCGACAGCGGACGAGATGCAGAAAATAAAACTGTAATACGAAAGGAATAATTATCATGAAAGAATTTGCTTACACGATCAAGGACGAAATAGGGATCCACGCAAGACCCGCAGGCAACCTCGTAAAGCTGATAAAGGGCTTTTCGAGCAGCGTGACCATTGAGAAGGAAGGCAAGCCCGCCGTAAACGGTACCGCTCTGATGAAGCTCATGGGGCTCGGCGTTAAGTGCGGCGAGACGGTGAAGTTCACAGTTGAGGGCGACGACGAGGAAGCTGCTGTAAAGGCAATTGAGGAATTCATGAGCGCTAACCTGTAATTATTTAAACGAAAGGCGGGGTGACGGATATGGTCGTATATAAAGGCAAGGGAGTATATGGGGCTGTCGCGATAGGCAAGGTCTCGGTGTTCAAACGTCAGGCGGCTGCCGTTCGCCGCGTAAGTATTGAAGATACGGCGGCTGAGCTTGAAAGAGTGGAAGCTGCGAAAGCGATCGCGGTGGAACAGCTCACCGCGATACACGAAAAGGCTCTCAAAGAGGTCGGAGAAGCCAACGCCGAGATATTCGAGATACACATTATGATGCTCGATGACGAGGACTACAACGACTCCATAAAGAGCATCATCGAAACACAGAAGGTCAATGCCGAGTATGCTGTGGCGGAGACCTCGGACAATTTCGCGGAGATGTTCGCGAACATGGACGACGCGTATATGCAGGCGCGCTCCGCGGACGTTAAGGACATCTCCAACCGTCTTATCGCGTGCATGAGCGAGGGCGGCGGAAGTTCGGAAAGCCCGGACGAGAAGATGATCGTCTGCGCGGACGACCTCGCGCCGAGTGAGACGGTATCGCTCGACAAGGACAAGGTGCTCGCGTTCGTTACCGCGTTCGGTTCGTCCAACTCGCACACCGCGATACTTGCCCGGAACATGAATATCCCCGCAGTCATAGGCGTGGGAGAGGACTTTCTGAACGGTATTGCGGACGGCGATATGATGATCGTTGACGGTCACACCGGGGAAGTGTTCGTATATCCCGACGAGGACACGATAAAGCGGCTCACCGCAAAGCAGGAGGAGGACGCGCGCAAGAAGAAGCTGCTCCAGGAGCTAAAAGGCAAGGATAACGTGACGCTCGACGGCACGAAGATCAAGGTATATGCAAACATAGGCGGCGTCGGAAGTATCGGCGCTGTCCTCGCCAACGACGCGGGCGGCATCGGTCTGTTCCGCAGCGAGTTCCTGTACCTTGAAAGTGAGGATTACCCTACCGAGGAACAGCAGTTCACCGCATACCGTAAGGTCCTCGAAAGCATGGCGGGAAAGAAGGTCATTATCCGCACGCTCGATATCGGAGCCGACAAGCAGATCGGCTATTTCGACCTCGACAAGGAGGACAATCCGGCGCTCGGATTCCGCGCCATACGCATTTGCCTCACCCGACCGGAGATATTCAGGACTCAGCTCCGCGCACTGTACAGAGCGTCGGCGTTCGGCGAGCTCGGGATAATGTTCCCGATGATAACCAGCGTTTCCGAGGTGGAGAAGTGCCTCGCGCTTTGTGATGAAGTTAAGAAGGAGCTGGACAGCGAGGGTATAAAGTACAGCGACAAGACCGAGGTCGGCATCATGATCGAGACTCCGGCTGCTGCGGTCATAAGCGACAAGCTTGCTCCGCTGGTAGATTTCTTCAGCGTCGGCACCAATGACCTGACGCAGTACACCCTTGCCTGTGACAGACAGAATGCCAAGCTTGAAGCGTTCGTCGATACCCACCACGAAGCTGTGCTGCGGCTTATCGGGATGTCGGCGAATAACGCACACGCGAACGGTGCGTGGATAGGGATTTGCGGAGAGCTCGCGGCAGATCTTGCACTTACCGAAACGTTCCTGCGAATGGGAATTGACGAGCTTTCGGTATCGCCGCCGTATGTTCTTCCGCTGCGTGAGAAGATCCGGAGCATAAATCTCGGTTGATGCTCCGGGATAAGATCTTAATTCTTCTGATAGCAAGTATTCTGTTGTAAAAACATGGTGAAAAGTCATGAAAAAAATAAAAGCTGCTGCTGTGTCAGCGTTTTCTGCAGTTATATTGTTATCATCCTGCAGCGCGGGAGGTTTCCCTGCGCAGACCGATCCGCCCACAGATCAGTTCAGAAACGGCTACGGCGGGTATGTGGTGGATATTGAACAGGAACAGGATTACAGCAAAATTACCGCGTTTACCGATAAAGCGGTGTACCCGCTTGATTTCGACAAGATAACGGTTACTGTTAAGAACGAAAACGCTGGTAAGGGCTTTTATTTCTTCGACATACCGGTCATTGAGTATAACGACAATGGGAAATGGATACGCCTCAATTACTCTCCGAAAAGCTATGAGATACCGGAACAATGGGCGTTCTGCGGCATTGAAAACGCTCCCGAAAAACAATTCAGTACGGTAATGTCGATTTTCCGAGATATGCTTGATGGAAACTGGAAAACCGGAGAGTACCGCGCGGTCGTTTTTGCGGGAACGGAGATGATCTACGCTCCGTTTGGTATAAGCGAGTCTGTTGGTACTACTGAAACAGAGATAAGCTGACCAACTGAACGGGTATATTTACGAAGTAAGGAAAACCGGCGGGGTACAATTTCATACCCAGCCGGTCACTTTATTATTCGATTGTCATTAATTCAATGTCCTATCGGTATCACAACTCCGAAGTATGCCTTATCTGAATAAAAACAGACAAATCCGAGCCATAGCGGTTCGGATTTGTTTGTTTTGGCTCCTGCTACTGGACTTGAATTGACCTTTGCGCTTTTTGCGTTTTCAGGCATATTCAAGAGAAGTCGCTTATAATGCGGCTTCGCAGCATCCCAACTTTTGTAGCTTGTGGTCATTTGACGTATGTATTTGTAACAATAACGACCAAAATAAAACCAATTTTTCCTGCTATTCCGCATAACCGAGCCATTCAGTCGCCCTCTTGATGACCGATTTTTCATTTTGGTCAACAAGCGGGCAACTTTTGTTTTTCGGCGCATTCTTTACGCTCTCTTTGCTATCGGCAACTGCGGGATAGCCTGCGTTACGACTTCGCTTATGTGCTTGTCATTGTTCCTGAGCGTATGGGCATAAATTCCGAGCGTTACATCCGGGCGGGCGTGTCCTGCACGCTTTGCGATGTCCGGAACACTTATTCCTGCCTGCAACTGTAAGCTGATCGAAGTGTGTCTGAACTGGTGCGGGTGGAATGTCGGCAGTCCGTGTTTCTTTGTGAAGTTCCTGATCCATTCGCGTACCGTGTTCGGTGAGAGATACTCACCCGGATACTTTGTCGAGGAAAATACTGCTCTTTCGTCGATGTTCCATTCTCTGTTTCTGATCGCTCCGAAGAGACACTTCTGACGGTATTCCAGCAGCATATTCATTATTCCGTCGTCCATATACAGATACCGTTCTCCCGCCGTGGTCTTGCACCCGTCCTCAACGTGTCTGCCTGTCTTGTCGTGGACGAAATGCCTGTGAATGTGTATGCAGTTTTCATTGAAATCAATATCGTCCCAACTCAATGCACACAGCTCTCCGATACGGCAACCCATTGAAAGCAGCAAACTGAAAAGCACCTGATAAACATAATACTTTTCATATGAGAACAATTCGGTGTAGAATTTGTTGAGTTCGTCCTCCGTGAGTGCAACCACCGTGTTTTTGTTGCGCTTCGGCGGCATTGCAGCGTCAGCGTAATTTCTCGGAACAACACCCTCTTTGTACGCGACCTCCATAACATTTCTGATAAATCCGTGGAGTTCGTGAACGTAGCTTTTGGATGTTCCCGAGTTTAGCAGTTCCGAATACGCATTGTTCAGAGCCTTCGGAAGTAGATCCTTCAACTGAATGTGTCCGATGATCGGTTTCAGTTTCTGGAGTTTTATCCGATAGTTGTACGCTGTTGAGCTTGCGATACACGACTGCTCCTTGCTTTTTACGACGTACTCGGCATACTCCGCGAAGGTTATCCGCGAGTCGCATACGGTCTGCTCCTCGACACCTTTCTCGAAGATCGCTGCTTGCTTCTCTGCATTTTTTCTGTTCCAGCTTTCGCTCTTGCTGTTGTCGTACTTGACCGAAAGATTTTTGAATACCTGCTTTCCCGTGTCGGTATCACGATGATCGAACACGCGAATGCGATATGATGTGATCTTACCGTCCTTGTTCCTGCGTTCCTGAATGTTCATATCCTCACCCCCATTTTATTTCCGAAGATGACGATATATTTTGACTGTCTTTTCATTTAATCCTGCCTTTCCGACAGCCGAATATTCTGTGATTATTATAGCACAAAATTTCCGGCTTGTCTACTGTTTTATGTACGGCATTTTATTAAATGCTTCGGAAATCTTGTGAGCTTATTATACCAAAGAGAACGCGAAAAGTCAAACAACAAAGGGCTTTACAACGCCATTTGCAAAGTAAAGTCCTTTGAGGTTATTTGAAGTATTTTGAAGTTAAATTTCACCCGATTGTGCATATAGCTGCTTTTCTCGAAAGTTACCACAAAATACTAAATGATTATTGTGAGTCTCGTAGAATTTGATTTTTTTCAAATCCGTTTAATGAGCGGCGGCATTTTTTCTCGAAGAGCGCACGATACCATCTCGGTGGTATATAAGTGCGCACTTATTAACATAGGCCAACAAGCGCACGTGTCAAAACCCGTGCGCTTGTAAATGTAATCTGATATCACTTTTTCGGTACGAACCGCAGATAATAAATTTTCTCCTTGCTGTCAATATCGGTATGTATCTTTCCGTCCTTTACATCAGTCCCGATATTGCCCTCGGTTATAACAACATCAGGAATTCCGATGACATTGACGGACTGCGATGAAAAATCGAGCGTGCTGCCGAGAGTCGGGAACATTTCAAGGCTATACGTTATATCGCCCGTGCTCCTGTCAACATCCATGTACGCCTCGCGCGTGAGTTTTGCGGTCACAGTCACACTGCTGCCCGCGGGTATCGTCACATCAAACGTGGAGTACATAATGCGTTCACATCTTACTGCGTCCTCGATCTGGAACTGCAGGTCGCCGAGCCCCATATATCTTTCTATCGGTCTGTCGGAATACGCTCCGTATCTGCTCAGATACTTGATTACCGTGTCGCAGAGCGCTTTCTCGGACAGCAGACCCTTCTTACAGCTCTCATACGCTCCGGAGCAGTTCCAGTCCTTCTCCACGGACGCAAGTATTATTCTCGGCAGCAGCTCGCCGTAGGTCATTTCAAGCCGCTCTACCTCGCCATATATATGAGACACCTCGGTGCCGGGTTCGCAAGCGCCGTTCGGATAACCGTTCAGGGTAACGTCGCTTATGTCGTCACCGCGGACTATAATAAATCTGTCGCCTGTGTAGAGCTGACCGTCACGCAGGAAAAAGCTGTCTGTGCGGGAAGCGCTGTTCTCATTGCAGCCATTGAAGCCGAAAGAGGTTATCCGTGTGTTGTCCCCGAGCTTATAGCTGACTGCGATTGCCGCCGCGCCCGTAGTTCCGACGGAATCGCCGTAGTCGTGTACGCGGTAAACTATCACCGGCTCGTCAAAGGTCGGAGCCGCCGCAAGAGCGTTCTGCAAGTATGTTCCGTCACCCAACAGCCCGATATACTCATCGTAACTGTGGAAATCATCAAGGTTAGAGCTGTCGCTCTGCGCGGGGTAAGCTGCGCTCGAAAATGCTCCGCTGTAGCCGCCCGCGACAAACTCAGCCTTTATTTCCGAGCCGTTAACCGTTATCGTCGGATAATTCGCCCCCCATACACTCTCAGTCTGTGCGCCTTCAAGGTCATTCAACGCACACCTGAACGGGTACATAAGCTTTACGGTTTTGTCCGCATCGGTCGAGTTCGTCAACGTGTAGCCGTCCACAGCGGTAAACACTCCCATATAGCGCCGGTCGCCTGCGTCAGCCAAATTGCCGAACAGATTTCCGCTTGTCATCTCGTACGTCAGCTCACGTTCCGCGGTAATGCCGTCGCAGTCTCCCGCCGCGGTTAGCGGTATTACCGGAGGCTTGTATCGCTCTATCCAGAAGTAATTGTCTCCGCCCGCAACAGTTCCGGCATCTCCACCGTATGCGGGTTGAGTAGTGACCGCTCCGGTTTGCTCCGTCGCCGAATTTGTGACAGGTATCCCTCCTGTGCCGGAAAGCGTTGAAACTGCAAAAACAGCCGCCCCGCCTACAAGACAAATGCTTGCCGCGATTCCGAGAGGCTTTATGAGCCACATCGGAGACTTTCTGAATTTATAGTCCGCCGCCTGTTCAATTATATCATCACGGATCTCCGTGACCGCGTCATACATTATCATGCCTTTGTCGCTCATATCTCGTCACCCCTTTCCGTAAGATGTTTCCGCAGGCTTTCACGCAACCGCGACAGTTTCCGCGACATACCCGCTTCGGATAAACCTGTTTTCTTCGCGAGAGCTGCTGCCGTGTCGCCGTACCAATAGCGGCGGACGAATATCATTCTGTCCTGCTCCTCCAGCCCGTCGAGCCAGTCGCTGATATGCCTGCTGAGCTCCTTCGCATCGAATTCCCGTTCAACGTTTTCGCCGGAGGGCAGGCATTCCTCAAGCTCCGACAGCGCGACTTCAAAGCCGTCATACCGCTTCTGCGCGTGCATTTTCCTGTACCGTCCTATCGCGATGTTGCGCGTGATACGCCCGAGAAACAGCCGAAAGCTTTCCGGCAGCCGCGGCGGTATCTGTTCCCACACCGACATATATGTATCATTCACGCATTCCTGCGCATCCTCCATTATTCGCAGCAAATTAAGCGCTATTGCTGTGCAGTAAGCGCCGTATTTGCTGTCTGTTTCCTTTATCGCCGATTCATCCCGCTTGAAATACAGCTCAATTATCCCCGCGTCATCCATTTTCTCCTCCGTCACCTTTCATCTGCAATTCTTGTATCATTATACACCTCTTGCCCGAAAATGTAAATGATATTTCCCGTAATATATCCATTCAGCCTGCTGTTATCGTCATTGATTCGGTGCAGACATTCGATACGGTAAAGGTGTGTGACAGGCTCGAAAACAACCGTTCCGCCGTCGTTGGCTATATTCTTTATCGGGAACAGCAGAGCGAGCAGAAAGAGCAACTCAACAGCCATAATTAAGATAATAAGACATATAAGGATGAGCTTTTTTGTTTTCATCATCATCACCCCTTCACTTATACAGTCGCAAAAGGATTATCAATCTTTCACTTTTTGGGGAGATTTTTTGAAAAAATATCCCGTACCGCTTTTTCAGCGATAAACCCAATAATCGTGATTAACCCCGCGTGACAGCGTGACAACTGTGACATAATGCAACCGGCGGTAACTCATATCCGCGTGACACCGTGACAGCGTGACAGATAATATAGATCATGGAGCCGGCAGCCATTCAAGTCCACCCACTCCGTGAATAAAATCTAATATTTTTGTGCTTGGAGCTACCTCGCCTTTGTTACTTTCTGCGAAAGTAACGCAAAGGTACTTTTGACAGTGCGGCGAGCCTTCTATCAAAAGTCCTTTGCGCCAGACTTTCCCTCTGGACTCCCTTAATGCCGCCTCTGTAATCTGGGGCGGCAATGAAGCGGCTAACGCCGCGCATCAAGACAGCAGAGCTGTCACATCTGTCACGCTGTCACACGCCACGAACCCTCAAAATCGGTATCGTGTCGTGAGCGTGACAAAAAGATCGGCTACCGCCGAGCAAATACAGCCCGAAATCATTCAGAACAGAAAACGGAGCAGGTGATTTTTCATCTGCTCCGTTCTAGAATATTCGGCTGTCTAACTATGATTGCTGGGTCAACTCGTGGTCAACAAACTTACTTTTGGTCAACTGAAAATGCGAAATTTTGTCTGACAATGCAACAAGGAAATCGCGTAATAATGCACAATTCGGCACATTGCCATATTATGCGAAAAGCTTTGGTCAATTGACCAAATAACGACCAAGATTAGGCGCACATCTGTCAAACATCAACACCATACTTTGGAGGATTTTCAGATGAACAGCATAATAAGCAAGCTATACTACGGCGAGATCAACCCCTGCGAGAAACCGGCACCCGCTACAAAGCGGTACACCGACAACCGAAGAACTATCTGCGATACCGAGGAACAGCTTCTCGAGCAGTTCCCCGATTGTAAAGAACTGCTCGACACCTACACCGACGCACTCCACATTGAAGCACAGTTAGAGTGCGAAGCGGACTTTGAGCGCGGCTTCCGGCTCGGCGCTCAGATCGCAGCGGAGCTGTCACAGCCTATCGATTAATATCAATCTTATCTAATCCCCTTGACGGAAGGTGGGGCGTACCAAAGAAGTTTTCCAAAGTTAATCAGACAGGCAGGTCACAGCACTATTGTTATCATAAGCACCAACCTTACGATAACGGAGGAAAACATCTATGGATACTATTATAAGCAAGCTCTACTACGGCGAGATTTGCCCGAGCGAGAAACCAGCGCCCCAGACCAAGCGCTGTATTGAGAATAGAGCGATTATTTGCGACACCGAGGAAGAACTGATTGAAC
>JAFZOA010000443.1 GCA_017550775.1 Ruminiclostridium sp.
GCTGGTGCTGGTGCTGCTGCTGTTCACGTCGCTCGGACGGGGAGTTGAGGGTGCGGACGACATCGGCTGGCTCAACCTCGGGTTCGTTCAATTCCAGCCGTCCGAGCTGCTGAAAATAACGTTCATACTCACCTTTGCATTGCACCTGAGCAAGGTGGGTGCGCATCTCAACGAGCCGCTGAACGTGCTTCTGCTGCTGATACACGGTATGATACCGGTGGCGATAATAATGAAGCAGGGGGACGACGGCTCTGCACTCGTGTTCATTTCGATCTTCGCGGCGATGCTGTTCGCGGCGGGGATATCCTGGAAATACATCATTGCCGCGGTTATCGCTGTTCCGGCGGTGGTATATTTTGCGTGGACGAACCTCATGCAGCCTTACCAGATAAAGCGAATACAGATACTCTGGGACGAGCAGATGCAGCAGGAGGAGATACTCGGCATCTATATGCAGCAGTATCTCGGAAAGAAGGCTCTCGGCTCGGGGAGACTGACCGGTCTCGGGCTGTTCGGGAGCGACAAGTACACCTATGTCCCGGAGATAGACACCGACTTCATATTCTCCTACATCGGCATGACGCTCGGATTTGTGGGCTGTATCGTGACGGTGCTGCTGCTCGCGGTGATATGCCTTAAGATACTGTCCGTCGCGTCGTCCTCAAAGGACAGTCTCGGGCAGCTTATATGTGTGGGAGTTTTCGCGGTGTTCTTCTCACATTCCGTCATCAACATCGGAATGGATCTCGGAGTGCTGCCGGTCATCGGCATACCTCTCCCGCTGATAAGTGCGGGCGGGACATCGGTGATATCGCTGTATGCGGCGATAGGGCTGGTTATGAGCGTATACTATCACCGCCGTAAGGCAGAGCATATGTTCTATACCGAGAAGTACGACTGAAACAGAGTGAAATAATATGCCCCGCCGGGCGCGGGGAGACAGTAATACAGATCACGGAGGAAATGAAAATGGCAGCAAAACCTATTTGCGTGGGTATCGACAAGCTTTACAGGGCGGAAAGCCTTCCCTATCAGAGAAAGCGCTATCAGAAGCTCATCGACGGGTATAAGAGCTACTTCTCGTCTGACGGGCAGAATATCCGCATCTTCTCGGCTCCCGGAAGAAGCGAGATCGGCGGCAACCATACCGACCACAACTGCGGCAAGGTGCTCGCGGCGAGCGTTGACCTCGACATAATAGCCGCCGTTGAGCCGACGGACGAGCCGGTGGCGATACTCAAATCCGAGGGACATGACGAAGCGCGTGTCGATCTCAACGACCTCGAGCCGCACGAGGACGAGCAGCTCCATTCAAGTTCGCTGATACGCGGAATAGCGCGCGGGTTCAGAAACCGCGGCTTCAAGGCGAACGGATTCAGGGCATACACAATGTCCAACGTCGTGCGCGGCTCGGGAATGTCGTCCTCGGCGTCGTTTGAGATACTTGTCGCCGTCATATTCTCGTACCTGTGCAACAACGGAAGCATCGACCCCATAAAGCTCGCGCAGATAGGACGTTTTGCCGAGGACAACTACTTCGGCAAGCGCGGCGGTCTCATGGATCAGATGGCGTCGGCAGTAGGCGGCTTCGTCACCATAGACTTCAAGGACATGGACAGCCCGATCATCGAGAACATAGATGTTGACTTCGGGAGCTTCGGACACGCGCTCTGCATTATCGACACCAACGGCGACAGCGGCGACCGTATCGCCGAATACACCTCCATTCTCGACGAAATGCGCAGCATAGCTGAATACTTCTCCGTGAACAACCTTCGCCAGCTCTGCAAGCACGACATTATCCTCAACATCAACCTTCTGCGTGAGAAGTTCGGAGACCGTGCCGTGCTCCGCGCTATCCACTTCTTTGAAGAAAACAAACGCGTTGACAAACTCGTCAACGCGCTGAAAAGAAACGATTTCCCCGCTTTCCTCGCTTCGATCAACGAGAGCGGAAACTCCTCATACAAGTACCTCCAGAACGTTTACTCCAGCCGCGATGTCACACATCAGGGGCTCAGTATCGGTCTGAACATAGCCGAGTACGCGCTTGACCGCAAGGGCGCTTCCCGCGTACACGGAGGCGGCTTCTCCGGCGGCATACAGGCTTTCGTACCGCTGGAGCTGCTGAAAATATTCAAAATGGAGCTCGAAAAGGTGTTCGGCAACGGCACCTGCCACGTTCTCCAGATACGGCGTATAGGCGGCTGTGAGGTGGATCCCGGCTCCATTGCGGAGTGAACCGGTCAGGATCTCTGAAACTCTTTCGCCTTTGACACGAGAGTGATATCAACGAGTGCCTCTACCGCTACACCGTTCTCGGTGTATTCCTCGGACAGCACCTTTCCGAGCGCGCGGATCTCCGCTATGAAGCCCGCCCTGTCATACGGCACCAGCAGGCTCATGCGCTCTGCGCTCTCCGGAAGGTTCTTCGCGATACATTCGAGCAGCCGTTCGAGTCCCTCTCCTGTCTTTGCCGAGATACAGACCGTCGTGTCGTCCTCGGGTATGTTATAGTCCACGGTGTCGCACTTGTTCAGGACGTGTACCACCGGTATCTCGCCGCAGCCGAGCTCCGCGAGCAGCTTTTCCGTGGTAAGGGTCTTTTCCTTTGCCTCGGGGTCGGAGATGTCCGAAACGTGCAGTATTATGTCCGCGCTCGCGGCTTCTTCCAGCGTTGAACGGAACGCCTCCACCAGATGATGCGGGAGCCGGCGTATCAGCCCTACCGTGTCGATCAGGGTAACGCTGCGCCCGTCGGGAAGCTCTATCGCCCTCGATGTCAGGTCGAGGGTGGCGAAAAGCTTGTTTTCCGCGAGCACACCCGCGTCGGTGAGCCGGTTGAGCAGCGTGGATTTGCCCGCGTTGGTGTACCCGACTATCGCCGCGGTCATCACGTTGTCCTTTTTGCGGCGGCTGCGGGAGAAGCTGCGGCGGGTCTCCAGCTCCTTGAGGTCGGCTTCGAGCTTTTCTATGCGGCGCTGAATGTGCCGGCGGTCGGTCTCAAGCTGCTTTTCGCCGGGGCCGCGTGTTCCGATTCCGCCGCCAAGTCTCGACAGCGACCGGCCAATACCCATAAGGCGCGGAAGTCGGTATCTGAGCTGTGCGAGCTCGACCTGTAGCTTGCCCTCGTTTGAGACGGCGCGCCCTGCGAAAATGTCGAGTATCAGCATTGTGCGGTCGATCACGCGCACCTTTACCACGTCCTCGATGTTGCGTATCTCGCTTGCGGTGAGTTCGGTGTCAAAGACGATGAGCTCGGCTTCAAGATCCTTTGCAAGCTCTGCAAGCTCGTCGATCTTGCCCTCTCCGAGCACGGTAGCCGCGTCTGCGGACGGGCGCTTTTGTATCACGCGCGCGAGGACTTCGGCATTCGCGGTCTTTGCGAGCTCTTCAAGCTCGTCCATTGAGCTCTCCGCGTCGTACTCGCCGGTATCGAGCGCGGCAAGAATGGTTTTTGTCGGTGCTTTGATGTTTTCTGTTTCAGTCATAAAAAACCTTTCGTGAAAGTATTTCATTGTGTTTCCCCCGCCTCCGGCGGGAGAAACACGGGAAAACCTGTACTGTTTACTGTAACAAGGAGTAAAAATGTCGGATAATACGTTTGATCTCTCTCCCGAGAAATTCAGAGAATTGTATAACATAATTGAAGGTGAACCGGAGTTCGAAGTATATTTCAGCGATCACAGCGATGAGTATATGATAATAAAATATGCGGACAGGGTAAGTTTTCAGCGCTGCGGAGCAAGCAACGGCAGCGGGGAGATATACTTTGACACTCTTGACACGTTGTTTGCAGCCGACACCATAGACAGTATCCGGCTCGACAGAGACTGGGGAAACATAACGGATATCATCGTGGATGCCATGTTTAATTTGTCAGACAAAAATGATATTGCCACATTATATGCCAATCGGAATGAAAACGGAACGATAAATACATTTTCTATCAGATAGATATGTTCTTATTATACAACAGGCAAGGTGCAAATTGCAACAGAAAGTTTGAAAAATGCAGAAAATTTTAGGATATCTGAGAAAAGCCTGCGAACGCTATGATATGATAGCCGACGGCGACGTTATCGCTGTGGGCGTGTCCGGCGGCAAGGACAGTCTCGTCCTGCTGCGCGCCCTCGTGGAGTACAGGCGCTTTGCCCCGCAGAGCTTCACCGTAAAGGCGGTTAGCGCGGATATGCGCATAGGCGGAGCGGACACCGACTTTTCGTATGTCGCGGAGCTGTGCTCCCGGCTCGGGGTGGAGTACCGCGTGCTCCCGACCGATATCGGACAGGTGGTGTTCGATGTGCGGCGGGAGCCAAATCCCTGCTCGCTGTGCGCGAAGATGAGGCGGGGAGCGCTTCTCAACGAGGCGGAGACAATGGGCTGTAACAAGCTTGCCCTCGGGCATAACAACGACGACGTTGTGGAGACATTCATGATGTGCCTGTTCAATGAGGGAAGGATAGGCTGCTTCTCGCCGGTGACAAAGTACCCGGACAGAGGGTTATCCCTTATCCGTCCGCTGGTGCTCGCGCCGGAGAAGGACATTCTTTCCTGCTGTAAGCGCACCGGTATCACGCCTGTGAAGTCCCCATGCCCCGCGGACAAGCACACCGCGCGTCAGGACATGAAGCTCTGGCTGAAAGAGCGGGAACGCACGGACAGAGGCTTCAAGGACCGCATTTTCGGCGCGCTCGAACGCAGCGGCATCGACGGCTGGCACACATGATCGGGAGGAACGACTTTGGAAAAGAAGAGACTTAGCCTTGAAGACATATTCCGGGACGACTATGAAGAGGACGAGGAAGAATACGGCTACGAGGACTACAAGGAGTATATAGAGGACGACATTTACGGCGACCACTACGACCCGCGCGACATCGGCGACATGGGGGAAATGGGCGACGTCGGCGACCTCGGCGCTATCGGCGACCCGGACAGGTTCGACGTGCCGGACGATGACGATGACGATGAGGAGCTCCCGCCGCTGCCGGAGGAAGACCTTCACGCGGCACCGCAGGAGACCGTAAAGTCTACGGTAACAGCTCCGGCTGTTACGAAAACGGAGAAGCGGAAAGAAACGCCCGCTCCGGCGGAAGCTCCCGCCGCGGAACCCGCCGTACAGGAAGTAAAACCCGTCGTGGAGGAAAAAGCTGTCACTCCGGAAGCGCAGTCCGAAAAGCCCGCCGACCAGATCTTCTCGGACGAGCCGCCGAAGGGCGACAACTCGGTAACGCTGGAGGTACCGCTCCCGGTAATGGAGATCATCGACATTCTCCGCGAGCATACCTACACCTGCTATCTTGTGGGAGAATGCGTGTATCTCATGTACATCGGCGAGCGGGTCATGGACTTCGACATCGCCTGCAACGCGTCCCTCGACCGCATTATCGCCATATTCGACGAGCGCTTCAAGACCCGTGAAGACCTGCTCTCGCGCGGGGAGCTCATCATCATCAACGGCGCTATGGGCATATCCGTAGCACCCTACCGCTCGCGCATCGACGGCAACGGCAAGCCTATCTACTGTAAGACGATCGACGAGGATATGCACCGCCGCACCTTCACCTCCGAGACCGTCGCCTATAACCCCTATGCCGGCATTTACGACCCCTTCGGCGGGCTTGCCTGCATATCCGAGGAAAAGACTGTTCTAAAAGCTATCGACGAGGAGAAGTTCGAGCGGCTCGAACATGAGCTTTCCACCCGTAAGAAGCGCTCCCGCGACGAACCCAAAAAAGTTGTGATAGAAGCGCTTCGCGAGAACCCGGAGTGCATACTTATCGCGATGCAGAAGTACGCGCGCGGCGAGGCGGAGATAAGCCCCTACACCCTGAAAAACATCAACGACAACGCCGAGCTTATCGACATGATGATGCCCACCGAGATCTCCCGCTACTTCCGGCGTATTATCCTCGGAAGGCGCGTGACCGAGACCCTGCTCAACTTCAGGGAGGTTGTGTTCCGCATTTTCCCGGTGCTGCGCGACCAGCTCGACTTCGACCAGAAAAGCGACTATCAGGAATACACGCTGTACGAGCACACCGCCAAGGCGGTCGGATACGCGTTCCCGGATTACGCGGTGCGGCTCGCGCTGCTGCTGCACGGGATAGGGAAGTATGACTGCGCGGCGGACAGAGGGGAGTACATGACGTACTACGGCCACTCCGAGCGCGGGGTGATGCTCGCGAAGGACGTGTTCGACGAGTACGAGGCGGACACCTCGGTGGTGGAGCGGGTGTTGTTCATGATAATGCACCACGACGACCATATCTCACCGGACAACGTAGTGCAGTACACCGAGTTCTGCGGTATGGAGTACACCCGCCTGCTGCTGTTGCTACAGTCGGCGAATATCCGCGCGAAAAGCTCCGACCCCGTGAATGAGCGTGTTTCATCTACGCTGCGTCAGCTCGCCGACCGTGTGGCGGCTCTCGGAACCGTACCGCGCGCTCAGACCCGCAGAACAGCGACGATAGAGGGGCTTCGCGGGATAACCGATATGCTCGGAAGAAGAGGGGTATGACGGGACAGACTGTTCTCTCTTTCCGGGCTGATCCTCCGAAATCCGGGACAATGACAGCCAATTTGAAAGGCTCTACTGCCAAAATCGTAAAAGAGAACGCGATACTTTATTACCGCGAAAGCCTATTGACAGTGAGTATGCGTGTGGTAGGCTGGTAGCCGGGCAGCAGCCCCAAGGGGCTGCCTGCCCGTGCTGCCGGACTACCGCACGCATCGAGGCTCACTGTCAATAGGACCGTGGAATAAATTATCGCCCCGAAATCCGTTACGATTTTCGGAGTAGAACCAATTTGAAAAAAACTATTGCATTTTCAGGCGAAATGTGGTAAAATAAATTATAATAATTTTCATCGAAAGGAAGTACCCATAGTATGTTAGTATCGGCAAAAGATATGCTGAACAAGGCTCGCGACGGCAAGTACGCGGTAGGTCAGTTCAACATCAACAACCTTGAATGGACAAAGGCTATCCTCCTCACAGCTCAGGAGCAGAACTCCCCCGTTATCCTCGGCGTTTCCGAAGGCGCAGGCAAGTATATGTGCGGCTTCAACACCGTAGTCGGCATGACCAAGGGCATGATCGAGACTCTGAAGATCACCGTTCCGGTAGCTCTTCACCTCGACCACGGTACATTTGAGGGCGCAAAGGCTTGTATCAACGCAGGCTTCTCGTCCATAATGTTCGACGGTTCTCACCTCCCCTTCGAGGAGAACCTCGCGAAGACCACCGCGCTCGTAAACACCTGTGACGTGCTCGGACTCTCCCTTGAGGCTGAGGTCGGCGCTATCGGCGGCGAAGAGGACGGCGTTGTAGGTCAGGGCGAGTGCGCAGATCCCGAAGAGTGCAAGAAGATCGCTGACCTCGGCGTTACAATGCTCGCTGCGGGTATCAGCAACATTCACGGCAAGTACCCCGCAAACTGGCCGGGACTCAGCTTTGAGACTCTCGAAGCTGTCAAGGCTAAGGTAGGCGATATGCCTCTCGTACTGCACGGCGGTACAGGTATCCCCGCAGACCAGATCAAGAAGGCTATCTCCCTCGGCGTTGCCAAGATCAACGTTAACACCGAGTGCCAGCTCGCTTTCCAGGAAGCTACAAGAAAGTACATCGAAGAAGGCAAGGATCAGCAGGGCAAGGGCTTCGACCCCAGAAAGCTGCTCGCTCCCGGCTTCGAGGCTATCAAGGCAACTGTCAAGGAAAAGATGGAGCTCTTCGGTTCCGTCGGCAAGGCATAATAGCTCGAAATATGCGTTCCAAGCTCCCCGTTCATCACGGGGGGCTTTTTTGTGTCCAAATTCTCCCGGAAGCATATACTGTATTGTAAGCGCACACGGTGTCTGAAAGTTTCGGCACGGGCAAGGCTGCGCCGCCTGCAAGGACCTGCGTCGGAAACGCTCACGCCGCGCGTGTTTACAATATCAAAACCTAAGGAGGATAAAGCTATGGCAACATTCACAAATCAGGCAACGCTTTCATATAACAACATCAAGGTAAGCTCCAACATCGTTACCGGCGAGATCGAAGAATTGCTTGAAGCGGTCAAGGTCGCCGTGTCCGACGCGTACAGCCCCGGCGAGATACTCACCTACGCGGTGTCGCTGGTGAACTCGGGGACGACCCCGATCACGGGAGTCACGATCACCGACGACCTCGGCGCTTACGAATA